>JAGQUU010000233.1 GCA_020438345.1 Solirubrobacterales bacterium
AGGCCTTTGGCGTCAATCACAACCTCATCGCCACTGAACATGACCGGACGAAGCGAAACCTTGTCGCCCTCATCCGCCTTCAGGCGATCAACGACCAGCACCGAGCCCTCTTCGACCCGGTACTGCTTGCCACCACTTTCAATTACCGCGTACATTTCTTGCTCAAATCCTTGTCTGGTCTTCTGTAGACCTAAGTCTTCTCAGCCATGAGTCGGCGGGACCGAGGATCAACTGCCGGCGTCTTCCTTCTTGCGACCACGCCTGCGTCGTCCGCGCCTCAGGCCGAACGGACCCGATTTTACCGGTTTATCGCCGTTTTCACCTTCTTCGTCCCCTTTTGGAGCGGATTCGGCTCTGGGTTTGGGGTCCCCGCCGTTCTTCGAACTGGCTGAGGAACCTTCGCCCCGGGACCTGGGCTTCTCTTCGGGCTTCGACTCGTTCTTCTTCTGGCGCGCACCCCCGTCGCCTTTGCCGCCACGATTGCCTGACTGCCTGCTGCGCGACTGGCCGTTCCTTGCCTGGCCCGCAGCTTTTTTCGGTTCTTCCGGCTGGGCTTCCTCGGGCAGCAGTTCGGCCACCGCCGAGGCCCGCTCTACCGATTCGATGCGGACCATCTTGCGTTCACCGACCACATTCGCGGCTCCGGTGATGCTGATGATGTACGAGTCGATCCGGGCGATCGCGTCGTCAGCGTTGTACATGTGTGGCTCTTCGATCCTGACGAAGACCTCTTCCCCGGGCCGGAAAGGCAGGGCACGCTCCTCGATGGCCGTACGGTCGCCCGATTCGATCAGTTCGAAATTGTCGATTGTCAGTGCTTCGCCTCCCTCGAAGTGAAACTGTTTGCCGGTTTCCTCTTCCAGCTCGATCAGGCCCGAGTCCGGATCGTTCAGGAGGGCCGCGACTTTCGGATGGACCCGGACCAGGAAAGCCTCGTCGTCCGGGTGATCCGCGGCAATTTCGTTCATCTTGCGAAGACCTTCCAGCGCCACGGTTTCGGCTGAAAGCACGACGCCGTCGCCTTCGCATGTCGGACACTTGACCGTGAGGATCTCCCGGACCCCGTCGGTGATGTTCTGGCGGGTCATCTCGACCAGACCGAGCGGTGAAATCTCGACCAGGTAGCTCTTCGACTTGTCCGCGTCGAGGGCATCGCGAAGGGTGCCGAGCACCTTGTCCCGGTTTTTGCCCTTTGCCATGTCTATGAAATCGATGACGATGATTCCACCGATGTCGCGCAGCCTGAGCTGGCGGACAACTTCGGCGGCAGCTTCCGTGTTGACCCTGGTGATGGTCTCTTCAAGGCCGCCCTTGCCGCGGCCGGTAAAGGAGCCCGAGTTGACATCGATCACCGTCAAGGCTTCCGTGTAGTCGATGATCAGGTATCCGCCGGACGGAAGGTCGATTCGCCGTCCAAGGGTCGACTGGATCGCCTTCTCTATCTCCCACTTTTCAAAGAGCGGCTTCTTGCCCCTGTAGCGCTCGACACCTTCAACGAGCTCTGGTGCGGTGCGCTGGAAGAAACTCGTAACCCGGTCGTATTGCTTCGGGTCATCAATGATCGCCTTGTCAAATTCATTGAGGAAGACATCCCGGAGCACCCGGACCGGAAGGTCCTGCTCCTGAAAGACCAGCGAAGGCGCCTTGGCGTCCTGCTTGCGTTTTTCAAGTACCCCATCGAGCCGGTGGAGATAGGCAATCTCCCGAGTGAAATCTGTCTTCTTCGCGCCGTGGGCTGCGGTGCGGACGATGAGCCCGCCTGGACCCTCGTAGGTCCTGCCGACCATGCGGCGTAGGCGGTCCCGCTCCTTGTCGGCCAGACGGCGACTCACCCCGACCCCGGAACCATGTGGCGCATAGACCAGGTAGCGACCGGCGATGGTCACGTTCATCGAAAGGCGGGCTCCCTTCGACTTGATCGGATCCTTGATCACCTGGACCAGGATCTCCTGCTTGGGCTTGATCAGCTCGTCGATCCGACGCCCCTGACCGCGACCGCGACGCGGGGCCTGCTGGCCGTCGGGAAGGAGGATTTCGTCAACGTGAAGGAACCCGTTGCGTTCCAGCCCTATGTCGACGAAGGCCGCTTCCATCCCGGGCAGGACGTTGTCGACCTTGCCCAGGTAAATGTTCCCCACCAGGGAACGGCCGCCCCGGCGCTCGATATAAACCTCGGCGACCTCACGCTTTGACTTGACGGTCTTGGCCTCGAGTACGGCCACGCGGGTTTCGCCGCGATCGGCCGATACAACAATCGTTTTTTTCATTTGGAAATCGTTTTCCGTTCAGAGTGGTTACCGGTGGATTCTCAGTCGATCCACGGGCTCCTCTGCGCGGCGTGCGACTCGATGTGGATGCTCTGCAGGACCCCGATCATGAGGAAGGTCGCGATGATTGCCGACCCGCCATAGCTCATCAGCGGCAATGGAATGCCGGTGATCGGCATGATGCCGAGGTTCATTCCCACGTTTACGAAGACCTGGAAGATAACCGCGGCGGCTATTCCTGCCGCGACCAGAGTTCCGTAGAAATTCTTCGAGAGCGTCATCAGACGCAGCGCCCGCCAGAAGAGCAGGGCGAAAAGGGATAAGACCAGCGCCGCGCCGACGAATCCGTAGCGTTCGGCAACCACGGCGAAAATGAAATCCGTGTGCCGTTCGGGAACGAATCCGAAGCGGGACTGGGTGGCCTGGTCGCCTCGACCGGTGGTTCCACCGGCTCCGATTCCGACCTTGGCCTGATTTTGCTGGTAGCCCGCGTCACCGATGTCGGAGGACGGGCTGAGGAATGACGTCAGTCGTTCCTGCTGATACTCCTTGAGCACCGGGACTCCGGCCGCCGGCATGACGACCAGAACCACGGCGATGAAACCTGTCAGGGCGACCCCGATCACTGCCAGATGCGACCAGCGCACCCCTGCCGCGACCATGATCGCAATGGTTATCGCGCCGAAAACGAGCGACGTTCCAAGGTCCTGAAGAAGGACCAGGCCCGTCGGCACGAGACCGAGCGCCAGATAGCGGAAGCTCCGCCCCGCTTCGGAGCCACGTTTGGCCCCGTCAATCACAAACCCGGCCAGGGCGAGAATGAGCAGCAATTTGCCCAGCTCGGCCGGCTGGAAGGTAAAGAATGGAAGTTCGAGCGAGTTGGTCGATCCGCGTGCGGCCACACCAAATGTGAACACCGCGAAAATCGAGGCGCAGAGGAACGTGTAGATACCGACACGTAGTTCCCTGAAGCGGGAATAGTCAATGCGGGAGACGGCAATCATTCCGATGATTCCAACCAAACCATAGAGAGCTTGCCGCTGAACGTACTGCTCGGGTGCCCCGGCAATGTTCTCTCCGGACGCTTCGTAGAGCGTGAAGAGTGAACAGGCGATAAGACCCAGAGCAGAAAAAGCGAGCCAGCCGTCCATGCCGGCCAGGCCCGCTCTTTCCAGCAGGCCGAGGCGCGGGTCACGCGTTGAGTGTCTGGACAGCCGCGACGATTCCACTACTCGACGCTCCCCCCGCCACCGGAAACCGGCTTCGCCTGCTTGTCAAAGTAGGCCTGCATGATCTGAAGCGCCACGGGTGCCGCCGTATCGGCACCGAACCCGCCTTCTTCAACCGTAACGACGACCGCGATTTCCGGATCTTCATAGGGTGCCAGCACTGCATACCAGGCCTGGTCGGCTTTCGGCTGCCGTTCGGCGGTACCTGTCTTGCCGGCGACCTTGACCGGAAATCCGCCAAAAACCTGGTACGAAGTTCCGTCTGGAGCCTGGGCCGCATCGTGGAGCCCATCCATGATGTCCTGCCGGTATGCCGGATCGAGAGGGATTGTCGAGACGACTTCCGGTTCAGCTTCCTCCTTGACCCGCCCCGCCGCATCCTCGGTCTGCTGGTAGAGCTTCGGCTTCATCACGTTGCCGCCGTTGCCCAGAGCTGAATAGGCGACAGCCATCTGCAACGGACTCGCCTGGAAGTACCCCTGGCCGATCGCGAACTGGATGTTCTGGCCGATTACCCAGGGGTCGTAGTAATCCGGTTCTTCCCGATGCGCTTGGTTCAGCCATTTCGGGGTGGGCACCAGGCCTTCCGATTCGCCAGGGATGTCAATCCCGGTTGCCCGCCCAAGCCCGAAGTTCCCGGCCCAGTCCTGGAGTTGCCGTGTGCCATTCATGTCTGCGCCAAGCAGGTAGTAGTAGACGTCGGAGGACACCTCGAGGGACCGGCGCAGATCAACCGGGCCGTGAGCCTGTTTGCCGGCGTTGTCGAATTCCTGGTCGGCGATCGTGATCGTGCCGGCATCGTTGACCACCGTGGACGGAGTGATGAAACCACCATCGAGTCCGGCCAGGGCGGTGATCGGCTTGAAGATCGAGCCGACCGGATACTGACCGCCGATCGCCCGGTCAAAAAGTGGTGCCCCGAGGTCTTCGTCGTAGAGGTCATCGACCTGCTTCTGGGTCAATGGCTTTGTGAAGATCGCCGGATCGAAGGTCGGGTTCGAACCGAGTCCGAGCACCTGTCCGGAGTTGACGTCCATCGCCACGAAGGCACCCGGCAGGCCGATGCTCTGGAGCGAAGTTTCGCCGGCCTGCTGGACGTCCTGGTCAATCGAAAGCCGGACCGAGTCTCCGGGGTCGGGCAAAGTAGACGGAAGCTGGCTGACGATCCTGCCGGTCGAATCGACCTGCAGTCGGGTCAACCCGGGGGCACCGCGTAGTTCGTCGTCGTAAGTCTGCTCGATCCCGGTCTTGCCGAGGGTATCGCCGGCCGCGAGATCCTTGTCCGGGTTGGCCTCGAGGTCCTCGGCAGTCACCTCGCCGACGCTCCCGAGCACATGGGCGCCAAGCAGTCCCTGCGGGTACTTTCGGACGAAGATCCGGTTGACCTGAACTTCGGGAAACTCGGACTGATGCTCCTGCAGGTAGTAGACGATGTCGTCGCTGACATCCTGCGCCACGGTGATCGGGCTGCCGGGCGGATTCTCATGTATCTCTTCGCGAACTTTTTTGCCCACCCATTCCGGGCTGCGATCAAGCACCTTTCCGACTCTCGCAAAGAGATCACGTCTCTCAATGGGCTTTTCGGGCAATTCGATCGGATCGAGCTGCATCGCCATGCTCATCCGGTTGTCAACCAGAACGTGGCCTTCGCTGTCAAGGATCGATCCGCGGGGGGCCGGAACCCGGATTTCCCTTGTGCGATTCTGATTCGCCTCGGCCAGGTACCGGTCCCCGGTCACGACCTGAAGCGACCAGAGCCGGAAGAAGAGGATGCCGAGCAGAATCAGCCCGGCCGCCCCGATCACAACGAAGCGACGTGAAACAGGGGTTCGTTTCGCTTTTGGTCTGGGGACTACTGGTTCAAATCTCATCGGTAAGCCTCGGGCCTGTCACCTTGGTCAGATCCGGTTCATCGAGTCTGCGTTCCCGGTACCCGCCGTTGCGGTCCCTGCCGGTCGACTCGAAAACAAGCGCTGGTTTCAGAACACGTCGAATCAGTACGTAGAGCGGAATTGCCAGAACCACACCATAGATGGACTGAAGGATGAGATCGGGCACGAGGGAGGGGCTCAGACTGGAATCGAAGCCGACAACCACCATGTATACGCCCAGCGTCAGGTTTGATCCGAGCGTGGCAATCCCGCAGATCGCGAGCACTGCCGGCAAGTCAGGGAACTCTCCTCTCTCCCGCCAGGTTCCCGCAAGGTAACCGACCCCCATGAGGATCAGGCTGGCGCTGCCGAGCGGCCCATCGGTGAGACCGTCGCCCAGAAATCCAAGCGCAAAACCAACAGTTGCACCGACCAGGCTGCCTCCCAGCAGGCCGAAAATCGCCGCACATGCAGGCAGGATCCAGACCGAGGTGCCGAGCAGCTCGATCTGCGAAAAGAACGAAACCTGGAGGACCGTCACCAGCAGCACCAGCAGGGCGATCCGCAGAGCCGAACGGTTGGTGATGATCATCCGCGATTACCTCCGGTCAGCACCTGAAGGATGTCGAGGTTTCGCAGATCGGCGAAGGGTTCAAGCTCCACCGACTGGATCGCTTCCCTCTCGTCGATCGGAGCCCGGCTGATCTCGCCGATCGGGATGCCTCGCGGATAGAGCGAGGCCAGTTCTTCCGCCCGCCAACCCGAGGTGACCACGGTCTGGCCACGACTCACGTTTCGGGTTTCGTCGAGAAACTCCAGGACCAGGGTTTCCGGATCGCCGACCTTGGCCCTTACGACTCCCTGTGCACCGCCGGGGACAATCCTCGCGCTGACCGCGCTGGAACTGTCGGCGATCAGACTGACTACAGATCCCCCGGGACTGACTGAGCTGACCTTTCCGACCAGTCCGTCACCCGAGATGACCGGATCGTTGACAGCAATTCCTGCCGAGGATCCCTCGTTTATCGAGACAGTGGTGAACCAGACGGTGGGCGAACGACCGGAAACAGTGACGGTGACCGGTTCGTAGGAGTCGGGAATCCTTCCTTGTTCGGCCAACCCGACCAGCTTGCGGAGCTGCCGGTTGTCCTCAAGCGCGACCTGACCGGCAACCGCCTGGCTTCGGGCTTCTTCGAGTTCCCTCCTCAGACGTTCCCGTTCACCCCTGGCGG
>JAGQUU010000234.1 GCA_020438345.1 Solirubrobacterales bacterium
CGGTTACCCGGCCTCGACCGTTTACGCCCATATCCTCAAGAACTCCGACCTGGCGGAAAGGGCCGCCCGGGGCGAGAGCTATCCGACCGGGGACGGCAGCTACGACGATCCGCAGCTGTTCTCGATTGCCGGGGATCGCACCTATCGCCAGGATGCCATGCGCACCCTGGAATCAGCCCGAAACGGTGACCTCTTCCTGATGACCTACAAGGGTGGTGGCGGGGTCGGAGATCCGCTGCTTCGGCCGGTCGAAGCGGTCGAGGAGGATGTAGCCGAAGGGCATCTGCTCCCCGACTACGCCGAAGCGGCCTACGCGGTCTCGGACCGCGAGGCCCGTCGGCGGGAGCGGCTTGAACGCTCCTGCCCGACTGGCGAGTGGTGGCAGGGTCAGCGCGAGCGGATCCTGTCGGGAGAGTTGATCGAGCCGGTCCGGTCAATGTATGCCGAGTCAATGCGGCTCTCGCCCCGCTTCGCCGCCGAGTATCGCGGTTTCTGGGATCTCCCGGCCGACTTCGAGTTTGAAGCCGCCACTCCGACCGTCGCCGCCGCGGCCTCCGAACCGGGGCGTATCAACCCGGATGAGTCGGTCGAGAGCTTCCTCGCGGGCTCTGAGGTCTTCCGCCCTGACGGTGAAACCGAATCCCCGGCAAGTGCATCGGTCAGTCCCGAACTGCTCGAGGACATGCTTGAAGAGAAGCTTTCGCGCCGGGCTGTCAAGGAGATCCAGTCCGGGTTCAAGGACGACGGTCGTTTCGATGCCTGGCTGGCCGTGCTGCAAAAGCGGGCCGAATGGGATGACCCGATCGTCCTGCCACTGGGTGAGGGCCTCAATGTGGTCAAACGCGAGAGTGACGGCGAGTACATGATCAGGACCGACGCCGGGGCCGACCTCTGCGGTTGGAAGGAGAACTGGAAGATGCACGCGGTCGTCTTCGTCCGGGACAGTGACGAATTGATGGGGGAGATCTACCCGAAACTGGCTCACTCCGACCCCGACTGGATGGAACTCCGCGAGTTCTACTGCCCGCTGAGTGGTGCCCTTCTCGAAGTCGAAGCTTTGCCTCCCGGTTACCCGGTGGTCCATGACTTCCTGCCGGACCTGCCAGGCTTTTACCGCGGCTGGCTGGGCCGGGAGCTCCCTTGATCAAACGGTACAGCGAGAAACCATCGCCTCAGGTAGGACGGATCACCTCAAGTACGGCATCGATCGCGGCCCGTTCGGCGTTGCCGAGGGCTTCCGGAACATCCTGCTCCATCGGGTCGCCGTCCAGCGAGGGTGAAAGCCCGGCGATCGCCTCAATCACCGCGAGGGTGCAGAACGGCATGTGGTTGAGGCTGTAGCCGCCTTCCTGGAAAACGACCAGCCGCCCCTCGCAGAGTTCTTCAGCCAGTTCCCGCACCCCGGTGGCGAGTCGCCGGAACCCCTCGGTCGTCACGCTCATTCGCCCCAGAGGGTCACCGGCCGCCGGATCCTGCCCGGCCGAAACCAGAATCAGGCCTGGCTTTAAATCACGGATTGCCGGAGTGACAACCCGCTCGAATGCGGCGGCATATCCGGCATCGCCAGTGCCGGCCGGCAGCGGAATGTTCACGGTCAAACCCTCACCGGGACCGTTCCCGGTCTGTTCGGCCCGGCCGTAGCCGACCGGATAAAGGCCATCCTGGTGGATCGAGATGAAAAGTACCGAGGGATCGTCGTAGAAGATGTCGTGGGTACCGTTGCCATGGTGGACATCCCAGTCGAGAATTGCCACCTTCTCGATACCGCGCTGCTGGGCGTGCCTGGCGGCAATCGCGACCGGGTTGAAAAGGCAAAAACCCATCGCAGTATCGGCCGAAGAGTGATGGCCGGGGGGTCGAAGGCAGGCGTAGGCGTTGTCGAGCTCACCATCGATCACTGCGTCCACGCAGGCGAGGGTTCCGCCGACCGAGAGCAGGGTGGCTTCCCAGCTTCCCTCGCCGGCCCGGGCGTCAGGGCCGACCCAACTCAGCCCGGACCTGGCCCCTTCACGGAGGGCTTCAATCATCCCGGCCGGGTGAACGAGTCCGAGCTCGGCTTCGGTGGCTTCCCGCGCCGGGACCGGCCTCAGTTTCGCCATGGTCCCGGAACCCTCCAGTACTGCGATCACGCGCTCCACCCGTTCCGGACGTTCGACATGCGGCACGTCAATCCATTCCCGGGCCTGCTCATCGAGAATCATCGAACCGTTGTCATGTGCGAGACAGCGGTCGTCATGGCAGAAACCGGTTCGCCGGGGCTTCTCATTGTCTGTTTCGGGTGAGGTCAACGTCAGGGTCGGCGTGCGTGAAGGTAGGCGTAGCCCAGGTAGCGCGGATCCCTCAGCTTGTTCTTCATGGTCCGCAGCGAGACCGGATAATTGTGGGGATTGTACCGGTCCTCCAGACCACCGAAGCCACGGTAGTAGACGTACATCCTGACCCGGGGGCGGTTGTTCATCCAGGCGAAGATCTGACGGACAAAGACATAGTTGTCCGAACCCGCGACACCCCATTCGGTGAGGGTCAGCGGCTTGTTTCGCCAAGGCTTTGCGGTGGCGAACTTGTTCAGGTCACGCCAGTGCGGATAGTCGGAATAGAAGTCGACCCCGGCCCAGTCAACGTAACGGGAACCGGGCCAGTAGTTCCCCGGCCAGTTCCCCCTCGCCCGGGGTGATCCGGCCGGCAAGGCGCTCCAGATGATCGAAACAGGTGCGGCCGGTACGGTCGAAGGACGAACCGCACTGCCCCAGTTGACCTTCCTCATCCGCAGGTTGTTCAGGTGCCTGTCCATGCGGTTGCTCGACATGCCGCCTCTGGTGATCACCGCGATTCGCTGAAAAGCCTTCCGGTACCAGTAGGTGGTGTGGGAACCGCCCCGTTGCCTGCCGCTACAGGTGACCGCCGAATAGACGTTCAGACAACGATTCGGTTCACCGAGTGGCCGCACGAAAGCACGCTGGTTCTTTTCAGCGAAGAAACGGTTGATCTCGATCAGGTAAGCGTCGCCGTAACCGCGGGCGATGTCCTGCGGGGTGATCAGCTCCTGCAGGGTTTCATCGTCAGCGGTCGAGATGTGAAGCATCGGCATCACTTCGGCGGCTCGCCACCGACGGTAGGCGAGATCGAGCCCGTTGCCCCAGGGGTGGAAAGTCTGCAGAACCGCCGGATGCTTGCCGACCGCATCGGCGAAATCGAGAAAACCCTCCATGGTGCCGTTGTCGCTCACTCCGGTCAGCTTCTTGCCGGCGTTCGGGCCAAAAATGTTTCCGGCATGAGCGGGAGCGGCCAGCACCAGGCAGGCGAAAAATGCGAGAAGGATCAGCCGGTTGACTACGTGCC
>JAGQUU010000235.1 GCA_020438345.1 Solirubrobacterales bacterium
CGCTTCGGCCAGTGCGCGCATGGTTTCCCGGTACTGGGCAACGCAGGAGAGGACGATCCTGCGCGCCGCCTTCTTGCCGGCTCCCCTGCCGCGGGCGGCGATCGCGGCGCTGGCTGCCATCCGTTTCACATCCCATTCCCACGGAGCCGGGAGCGTCTCGTCAAAGTCGTTCAGATCGAAGACCAGCTTGCGGTCCGGGGCCGCGTATCCACCGAAATTCGAGATGTGAGCATCACCGCATGCCTGAACCCGAACCCCGGTGATCGGGGTGGGGGCGAGGTCGGCGGCCATGATCGCGGCACCTCCCCGATAGAAAGCGAAAGCCGAGGCGGACATCCGTCCGTAGCGGATCGGCAGCAGATCCTGAACCCGGCTCTCGCCCTGGGCCAGAAGGATCTTCAGCGGGTCGCGTTTCGGGGCCGGCTCCCACTCACCGTGGCTCTCCCGGGGGGCCTTCTTCCGCAGGTCCTTTCCGGTCAGGTGAGGCGAGTCCTGGGTCAGCGTGGATGTGCCTGATGCGGGTTTCATGCCAGCACGATAGACCGGATTGGCGGCGCCCGGTCACGCTGTTCGTATGAACCTCTCTTTTCGCGGGAAGGTATCCGGTGGCGGTTGTGTAATGGCTGAACACGGGGCGTTCCCCGACTTCAATCCAAGGAGGAGCATCAAATGAGCGGTTCAAGCGGTACGGCTGGCCACCTCGACATCGGAGGGGTGTTCGAAGCGACCGGGGATTACTACAAGAGAGCCTTCGGGACTTTCTGGATCGTGGCCCTTGTGCTGCTGATTCCGTCTGCAATTCTTCAGGTCATTCTCGGGAACGGCGGATTGGGTGGGCTCCTCAGCTTTATCGTCCAGATCGTGGCAACTGCATGGCTGGCGGGTGCTGTGATTCGCATCGTCCAGGACATCCATGGCGACGGGCAGGTCGATTACTCGATCGGTGAGCTTCTCGGCTCGGTCTGGCCGCGACTTCTGGCGATCATCGGGCTTCAGATCCTGCTGTCGATCATCATCGGCATCGGGCTCTTCCTGCTGATCATCCCGGGCGTAATCCTCGCCCTGATCCTTGTGGTTTCACTTCCGGCGCTGATCGTCGAGGACGCTGGCGTGTTCGACTCGATGTCACGCAGTGCCGACCTGACCAAGGACAATCGCATGCGGATTCTCGGTGTCGGCATCCTGATGATCCTGATCCTGATCGGCATCGGAATCATTGCGGGTCTGCTTTCAGCGATCACTCCGGTACTTGGTGCGATCGTCGGCCTGGTTCTGGGAATCCTGCTTTACCCTTATATCTCGATGCTCACAGCGGTTCTTTACTTCCGCCTGGTCGAGCTCAAGGAGGGCGGCGTGGTTGCGGTCGAAGAGACCGTGATCATCGAGGAGGACGCCGGACCCCCGCCCGCCGTTTAGACGGCGGCGAGTTTGCGCCGGCCCGGGTGGGAGCCCCCGGTCCAGCGCACTTCAGAAAAAGGCCGCGGCTGCGCATATCGCGCTAGCCGCGGCCTTTTTCGCTTTCGCCGGAAGGCCTGGGCCCGACCGCTCTCGCGCCGAAAGGCGCCGGGCTACCTGGCTTACGCATTCGCCGGTTGAGGCGTCGTCAAACCGGTTGAGTCGGACCTGGCCGATGGTGCCGGGCCTGGCCGATCTTGCGGGACCTAACCAATCGTGCCGGGGGCGAGCAAGCTGAACGCGCAGAGCGTCCCCGCAAAGACCAAGGCGATCAGGGTGTATCTGATGCCGATCGGACTACGCCGTGATCCCGATGGAATTCTCTTGACCTGGATCATCCCTAACCTCTCCCCGTGAAACTCCCTTGTTTCCTATGTCACAAGAACCCGGGAGAACGGGTGAGGTTGCGGAAGACTCATACCTCGATTTCGTACTCGAGCCAGGTTGACCTTTGTGCGTCGGTGGTGTCGTAAAGCTTCTGGGCGGTGTGGTTTTCCGGCGCTGTGGCCCAGGCGAGATGAGAAGCGCCCCAGTCGCGAGCCAGCTCGACGCCGGCTTCGATCAAGGCCCGCCCCGTTCCCTGACCCCGCGTAGCTTCGGTCACGTAGAGGTCGTTCATTAAGACGATGTCGGTCGCGGTCAAAGAACTCTTGTGACGGTAGAAGCAGCCGAAGCCGACTGGTTCATCGCCATCGAAAGCACCGAGCAGCCATCCATCCTCTGTCCCACCGACAAACCGGCCGAAAAAGGCCCGGTTCCGTTCCTGGTCGATGTTCTCAACCTCGTAGAACTCCTGATAGAGCACGAAGAGTGGTTCGAACTGCTGGAACTCTTCGCTGGAGACAGCCCGGATTTCGATCATGACGCGAGCCTAGCGGCAATAACTCTTGCTGCGGAAGGGCTGGGGGCGGGTCTGGAGTAGAAAGGGAACAACGCCGTCTGTGTCCGACTTTGACTGGCCGCGACGGCGCTTCTTCTAGAGTGGGACGAAAGCGGGCCCACTAACGACCCCGGAGGGTAGAGCGCTGGCACGTCCGACCGATACCAACGAGCAACTGCTCTGCAGCTTCTGCGGCAAGTCTCAGCGACAGGTGAAAAAGCTGATCGCCGGTCCTGGCGTCTACATCTGCGATGAATGCATCGACCTCTGCAACGAGATCATCGATGAAGAGTCGGTTTCAGCGTCGGCACCGGCCGGGCTGGACCTCGACCGGTTGCCTCGCCCTCAGGAGATCAACGCGGTGCTCGACGATTACGTGGTCGGGCAGGAAACTGCCAAGCGGGCCCTCTCGGTTGCTGTCTACAACCACTACAAGCGGGTTCAAATGGCGGAGGACGGTGAATCCGACGTTGAACTCGAGAAGTCGAACATCATGCTGCTCGGTCCGACCGGCTGTGGCAAGACCCTGC
>JAGQUU010000236.1 GCA_020438345.1 Solirubrobacterales bacterium
AGGCATGCCAGTGTGACTTCGGCTTCGACCATCAGGGCCTCGGATCCAGCGAACTTGATGTAGAGGAGCAGAGCCACCAGGATGATCGCCATCAGGGTGAACGAAAGTGCTGCGGCTTCCGGATAGTCATTGACCACCAGGTACTTCGACTGGATCACGTTGCCGATCATCGCCTGGTTTGTGCCGCCAAGGAAAGTCGCGTTGACGTAGTCACCGGCGGCCGGGATAAAAGTCAGGAGGACGCCGGCGATGATGCCTGGCATGGTCAGAGGGAGCGTGATCCGCCAGAAGGTCTGGGCGGTCGAGGCGTAGAGGTCCTTGCCGGCCTCGAGCAGTCGCCGGTCGAGACGCTCAAGAGCGGAGAAAAGCGGCAGAACCATGAACGGCAGGAAGTTGTAAGTGAGACCGGCGATCACCGCGGCTGATGTGGCCAGCACCCTGCCGTCCTGGGGCACCAGATGGATGGTCTTGAGGAAGCTGACCACCGGGCTGGTGTCATCGAGAATGGTCTTCCAGGCGATGGTACGGATCAGATAGGTAGTGAAGAACGGCGCCACCACCGCGAAAAGCATCAGGTTTTTCCAGCGTCCCGCCTTGAAAGCGATCGCATAGGCGAGCGGATATCCGATCAGCAGGCAAAAGAAGGTGGCTATGCCCGCGTAGTAGAAGGCCCGCAGGAACTGGGTGCTGTACTGGCTGATCGAGTCGGTGTAGTTCTCGAAAGCCCAGGTCAGCTGGAAGCCGGATTCAAGTGAGCCGGTCTTGAGAGAGAGCTCCCCCATGAAATACATGGGGATAACGAAGAAGACAATGAGCCAGATCAGGCCCGGGGCAAGAAGCCCGTAGGGAACCAGGCGCCGGCGAACCGAAGTCATCGGTAGGTCACCTTTCTCATCGATTCGCCGGCTTCTTCATCCTGGTTTCCTGATTCGCTTTCTTTCGGGTCAGCCCGTAACCACGTCCTGGAAGGCCTGCTCGACTTCGAGCTGATCCGCTTCGTCACCGGGCGGTGAAACCTGCGCGAAACAGTTCTCGGTGAACTCGTCACTAGGGAAGATGAGCTCGTTGTTGGCAATCGAGGGATCCTGCTTCTCGAGGATTTCCTTCACACCCTTGACCGGGCTGACGTAGTTCACGTACTTGGTGATCTGCGCCTGGTTTTCGGGCACATAGACGAAGTTCATGAACTTGTACGCGGCGGCAGGGTTCGGTGCGCCGACCGGAATCAGCATGTTGTCTGACCAGATCGAGCAGCCCTGTTCCGGCTGGACGTAGGCGATGTTCGGGTTGTCGACCTGGGCCTGGACCGCATCACCGGACCAGCCGATAGCGGCGACGACGTCACCCTTGGCCAGGTCCTGAACGAAGTCGTTGCCGGTAAAGCGGCGGATCTGACCGTTGTCGACGTTCTGCTTGATCTTGTCGATCGTGTCGAGCCAGTCCTGGGTTGTGGCTTCCGCCGGGTCGATGCCATCCGCCGCCATGACCAGCGGCACGGTGTCCCGCATCTCGGTCAGCAGGGTGACCTTGCCCTTGTATTTCGGATCAAAAAGATCATTGATCGACTTGACATCCGGAGCCAGATCCTTGCGGATCACCAGACCCGTCATGCCTGACTGCCACGGCACGCTGTACTCACGATTCGGGTCGAAAGTCGGACTCTCAAGGCTCGGGATCAGGTTCTTCTCGACGGTCGGGAGCTCGGCCTTGTCGAGATTCTGGATGTAGCCGAGGTTGTACATCTTCTCGGCCATCCAGTCGGTAACGATGATTATGTCCCGGCCACCCGAGTCGCCCTGCGCGAGTTGCTGCTGGACCTTGCCGAAGAACTCGTTGTTGTCGTTGACGTCTTCCGTGTAAGTCGTGTTGATTCCGGTCTCGCTCTGGAAATCCTTGATCGTGGCGCCGTCAATGTAGAGGGGCCAGTTCGAGATCTTCAGGGATCCCTGCGGATCACCTCCGGTCGCCGTCGTCACGTCGGAGTTGTCTGATCCTTCGTCGATACCGCCACCGCCGCAGGCCACAAGGACCACCGAAGCTGTCAGGGCCAGAATCGCTAGGAAAAACAGTCGTGCTCGTTTCGTGTTGCTCTTGGGCATCACTTCACTCCTTCGGTGACGGTTTCGGGGGGCGTTGTGTCTGCCACCTTGTCCGCAGCGGACTCGGCGACAAGATGCATGTGCTCCGGCACCCAGGAAAGGCGTACCTTCGCACCGGCGCCAGGAAAGCTCTGGCGCTCTTCTTCGGAAACATTCGGGCAGAGGACGGTCATGTTGACGCCATCTGCCACCCGGACTGCCATCTGGGTGGCGGTGCCGAGGTAAAGCGAACTTTCGACAATGCCGTCGACACCGGGCTTGCCCGTGTCGCCCTGGCCTTCCAGGTCGATCTCGAGCTTCTCCGGGCGGACCACTGCGTAGCAGCGTTCACCGGCACCGAAGCGGGCGGCTTCCGGCGTGGAGATCGCAGGGCCGTGATCTAGCTGAATCTCCGAACCGGAGCTGGCAATGGCCGGCATCAGGTTGGAAACACCGATGAACCCGGCGACGAACGTGGTGCTCGGCTTCTCGTAGACAGTTTCCGGGTCAGCGCACTGCTCGATCCGACCTTCGTTCATCACCGCGATCCGGTCACTCATGGTGAGCGCCTCTTCCTGATCGTGGGTGACGTAGACAAAAGTGATTCCAACTTCACGCTGAATCTGCTTGAGCTGGACCTGCAGGCCCTTGCGGAGTTTGAGGTCGAGGGCGCCGAGAGGCTCATCGAGCAACAAAACCTTCGGCAGGTTGACCAGGGCGCGGGCGAGCGCCACGCGCTGCTGTTGGCCACCTGAAAGCTGGTTGGGCTTGCGCTTGGCTTCGCGGGCAAGTCCGACACGTTCAAGTTCCGTCGCTACACGGTCCTTGATCTCGGCCTTCGGGACCTTCTTGCGCTTGAGGCCGAATCCGACGTTCTCCTCGAGGGTCATATGGGGAAACAGCGCATAGGACTGGAAGACCGTATTCGTCGGGCGCTTGTAAGCGGGCTGACCGGCGACATCCGTGCCATCGATCAGGACTTTGCCCCTGGTCGGCTGATCGAATCCGGCAATCATCCGGAGAGTCGTGGTCTTGCCGCAACCCGATGGGCCGAGCATTGTGAAGAACTCGCCGTCAGCGATGTCGAGGTCCATCTCCCTGACTGCGGTGAAATCACCGAAACTCTTGGTGACCCCCTCGAGGCTTACACCCCCGCTCCCAGACCCTGAGCCCGATGGTTTCCCGGCGTTAGCCTCCGACGGATTCGCATCCGTATCGATCGGTGGTAGATCTGGCGAGCCTTCCATCGAACCCCTCTCTCAGGTGGACAACCGGTGCCCAAACCTCATTGACACCGGAGACAACGATTGAACCGTATGCGAAACCGGGGTGGTCTCGCAACCACGGATTGTCCAAATGCACATCCTTTGTCATCCCTGACGTCAAATCACCGGCATGCAGCAAGGTGCCAGGGGCGACCCCGTTAGCGGGGTTCGTTCCCCGCCAGAGCAGTCGCGGGTTCCGCCTTGCCCTTGAGCAGGTCGGGGTCGGCGGTCTCACGACGGCGCTTGAAGAACGGCTCTTCCTGATGCACCCGCCAGGCAAGAAGAAGGATCACCCCGAGCAGCAGGAACCCGACTCCGATTATGGCCGGGGGTGCGAACCCGAACCACGAGGCACCGGTGTAGGAATTCGCCGGGTCGGTCCAGTCAACCAGTGACTTGAAGAACAGATAGGTGAGGAGCAGAGCGCCGATCACCGGGGCGACCCCGATGAAGAGCAGGTTCTTGACCGATTTCAAGAGCTCCCGCCGGTAATAGAACGCACAGGCAAACCCGGTCATCGCATAGTAGAAAGCGATCATCAACGAAAGTGCCGATAGCGAATCGAAGAGAAAGTTCTCGCTTATCAGCTTTGAGGGCAGGTACCAGATGATCGCCAGCGCACCGATCGTGAGCGTCGAGACCACCGGGGTGAAGAAACGCCCGGAGATTTCGCCGAGAGCACTGGGCATCGCCTCTGCCCGGGCCATCGACAGCGAGGTACGGGAGGCCGGCAGGATCGTCGTCTGGGTTGACGCGAGAGCCGAGACAACGACCGAAAGCAGGACCAGCAGGCCGACCGTGCCGCCGAGGATCTCTTTCGCGTAGGTCGCGAGGATCGCCGCGTCGTCGTCGAACTGTTCGGCCCCGGAAACCCCGCCCCAGGCGACTATCGCGGTCGCGACCCCGAGGTAGGTGAAAAGCAGCAGTGCGGTTGAGATCACACCCGCCAGACCGGGTTTGTCGGCGTCGCCTTCGGTCTCCTCGTTCAGGTTGACGGCGCTTTCCCAGCCCCAGTAGATGAAGACGGCGAGCAGCATCGCTCCCGAGAGCGCCCCGGCCGGAATGTCGAACGGGTTGAACCATGTCAGGGAGGGGTCGATGGATCCGGAAGGACCGTCACCGCTCAGGACCTTGTAGAGAGCGACGACGATGAAAAGCATCAGGGGTACGATCTGAATGATCATCAGAACCTTCTGGAGATTGGCCGAAATTTCGGTTCCCCAGATGCAGATCCCGGTCATCACCACCATCAGCAACACCGCACCGGTAGTGACCGCTGCCGTGCTGTTCATCAGACCGTCGGTTCCGATCAGATCAAAGAAGCTGTAGACGGCGACGTCAGCCAGAGACCCGACCACGAGAATGCCGGTCACGCAGATCGCCCAGCCCGTCATCCAGCCGGACTGAGGTCCGATCGCCCTGGTCACCCAGGAGAAACTGGTGCCACAGTCCTGATCGGCCTTGTTCATGTAATAGAACGCAGCGGCGATGAAGAACATCGGGACGAAGGCGACGAGAAGTGCCGCCGGAGCCTGAAGTCCGACCAGCACCACGATCGATCCGATGACTGCTGCCAGCGAATAGGCAGGGGCCGTCGAAGCGAGCGCGATGGCAAGCCCGTCGGCAAAGCTGATCGCATCTGCCTTGAGGTGTGGCTCGTCACCCGAATTGGGGACGGCAGGTTCCGGACGAGAAGAAACCTCTGGACTCTCCATGACCGAAAATCTAGCCGGAAATCCGGCGGCACTGCCAAACACGGACGAGAGGTGAAGCACCGGCACCGGCTTTTTACGTTTCGTCGGCTTGTCTGTGTGACGATGCCGACATATGGTGGAGCCACATCCCCCAATGGTCTTCCGGAAAGGTAGGAGCCCGTGTCTACCGTAACCCCCACCCCTTCAACAGTCGACAATCTTCAGGAACAGGCCCGTCGCCATCTCTGGATGCACTTCTCCCGCATAGGCGGGTACAACGACGAAAACCAAGTGCCGATCATCACCCGTGGCGAAGGGCCCTACGTCTATGACGATCAGGGGAAACGCTACCTTGACGGTCTATCCGGGCTGTTCTGTTCCAATGTGGGGCACGGGCGGGCTGAAATCGGTGAGGCGGCAGGTCGCCAGGCAAGTGAACTCGGGTTTTTCATGATCTGGAGTTATGCCCATCCACGCGCGATTGAGCTGGCTTCGAAGCTGGCTTCGATAACTCCCGGTGACCTCAACCGGGTCTTCTTCACAGACGGCGGCAGCGAAGCCGTCGAGTCAGCGGTCAAGCTGGCCCGCAACTACCACCGCATGCGTGGCAACGGCCAGAAGATGAAGCACATCTCCCGCGAGATCGCCTACCACGGCACCACCCTCGGAGCCCTCTCGGTGACCGGGATCCCGGATCTGCGGACCCAGTTCGAGCCGTTGACGCCCGGTGGTTGCCACGTTCCCAATACGAACAGCTACCACTGGCCTGATGATCGCGACCCGCTCTGGGCCGCGGAGGAGATAGAACGCCGAATTCTCTTCGAAGGCCCCGAAACGGTGGCCGCTGTGATCCTCGAACCGGTCCAGAACGCCGGGGGCTGCTTCACCCCGCAGGAGGGCTACTTCCAGCGGGTGCGCGAGATCTGCGACAAGTACGACATTGTGCTGGTCGCCGACGAAGTGATCACCGGCTTTGGCCGTCTCGGTCACATGTTCGGCAGCGAACGGTATGGAATCGAGCCCGACATCATGACGGTTGCCAAGGGTCTCACCTCGGCCTACGCTCCGATGGGAGCGATGATCGCATCGGATCGGGTTGCGGAGCCGTTTCTCGCATCCGATACTGCGGCCTTCTCTCACGGCTTCACTTTCGGCGGCCATCCGGTTGCCGCAGCGGCCGCGCTGGCCAACCTCGACATCCTCGAGCGTGAGGATCTTCCCGGCCATGTCTTGAACAAGGAAGGCGATTTCCGCGGAATGATCGAGTCGCTTCGCGACATCCCGATCGTCGGTGACGTTCGCGGGGCAGGTTATTTTCAGGCCATCGAGCTGGTCAAGGACCAGGACACGAAGGAGAGCTTCAACGATGAAGAGTCGGAACGGCTGCTCCGCGGCTTCCTTTCGGGCGAGCTGTACAGTCGCGGCCTGATCTGCAGGGCTGACGATCGCGGTGACCCCGTGATCCAGCTTTCTCCGCCGCTGATCTGCGACACCGAACAGTTCGAGGAGATTCACGATGTGTTGAGGCCGGTTCTGACCGAGGCCTCACAGATGATGAGGAACTGACCCGCCCAACCGCCACCCAACCACAGCCTCACCGCCACTGCTACCACCCGCATCGCCACTGCCAGCCTGCCATAGAGAGGACGAGGAATTCAATGAAGGTCGGCGTCATCAAGGAGATCAAGCAGGACGAGTACCGGGTGGCGATCACGCCGGCCGGGGTTCGTGAATTTGTCGAGCACGGCCACGAGGTTCTGATCCAGGACGGGGCGGGTGAGGGCAGTGCGATTTCGAACACCTCGTTTGAAGCGCAGGGCGCCCGGATCCTGCCCGACGCTTCTTCGGTCTTCGACGCGGCCGAGATGATCCTTCACGTCAAGGAACTCCAGGCTTCGGAGATCGAGATGCTGAAGCCGGAGCACCTGCTTTTCACGTATCTGCATCTGGCACCTGATCCGGCGCAGACAGCCGGGTTGATGAAGTCCGGCTCGACTTGCATCGCCTACGAAACCGTCGAGGACTCCGAGGGCCGTTTGCCGCTGCTCGCACCGATGAGCGAGATCGCGGGGCGGATCGCAACCCAGGCCGGAGCTTTCATGCTGGAGAAGCCGCTCGGTGGTCGCGGGGTTCTGCTGGGAGGTGTTCCCGGTGTGGCGGCCGCAAATGTCGTAGTGATCGGCGGCGGAGTCGTCGGCACCAATGCGGCTTTCATCGCAATGGGTATGGCCGCTGATGTTTTCATCCTCGATCGTTCGCTTGACCGCCTGCGCGAACTCGACTTGCATTACGCCCGCGAGGCCTCCACGGTTTACTCGACGACTCTTGCGGTCGAAGAGTTGCTGCCAAAGGCCGACCTTGTGATCGGCGCCGTCCTCGTCCATGGTGCCCGGGCTCCCTGGGTGATCAACCGGGAGCAACTGAAGTTGATGAAGCCCGGTGCCGTGCTGGTCGATGTTGCGATCGATCAGGGCGGCTGCTTTGAGACTTCCCGGCCGACAACGCATCGGGACCCGACCTTTGAAGTCGAAGGCATCATCCATTACTGCGTTGCGAACATGCCCGGAGCGGTGCCGATCACCTCGACCCAGGCACTGACCAACGCCACACTCCCGTATGCCCTCGCGCTTGCTGACAACGGCATTCAGGCATCGGTCCAGCGCGATCCCGGGCTCAGGCCGGGGGTCAACGTCGCTGCCGGCAAGGTCACCCACCAGGGCGTGGCGGAAGGCACCGGTCAGGAGTATGTCCCGGTAGAAGAAGCACTCGGTTGGGTCTGACCCGGCCCGGAAGCCCAGTCGAAAGCAAGGACAGGTACGAGATGGCGATCAGCGGAAAGCTGAAACTGCAGAACATGATCAACGGCGAGTTCGTTGATCCGGTGGACGGCGGTTCCGAAGAAGTGATCAATCCCTCGACCGGTGAAGTGATCGCCGAGGCGCCGCTTTCCGGTGCGGAGGACGTGAACCGTGCGGTGGCTGCGGCCAAGGCCGCATTCGAAAATGGCTGGGCGACCACCACTCCACGGGAGCGCTCGGACCGGCTGCTGGCTCTCGCAGACGCGATCATTGAAAACGGCGACGAGTTGACCGACCTTGAATCCGCTGATGCAGGCAAGCCCCGTCAGGCATTCATCGATGAGGAACTCGACACCACGGCTGATCACATCCGCTTTTTCGCCACTGCCGCCCGTAACCTTGAAGGTAAGGCAGCGATGGAATACCTGCCGGGCCACACCTCCTTCATCCGGCGTGAACCGGTCGGACCGGTCGCCCAGATCACCCCCTGGAACTATCCGCTGATGATGGCCGCCTGGAAGCTTGGCCCGGCTCTCGCTACCGGCAACACGCTGGTCCTGAAGCCGGCCGAGTCCACACCGGTCTCAACGCTCCAGACTCTGGCCAGGATCTGTGCGGAGGTGTATCCACCCGGCGTCACCAATTTCATTGGTGGTCACGGTGAACCGGCCGGTTCGACCCTGGTCACTCATCCCGACATCAAGATGGTCTCCCTGACCGGATCTATCGGTACCGGCAAGTGGATCGCCAGGGCCGCTTCCGACTCGCTCAAGAGGGTCCATCTGGAGCTCGGCGGGAAGGCGCCGGTGATCGTCTTCGATGACGCCGACCTCGACGCGGTCTATGAGACGATCGCCGGAACCGCGCTGTTCAACGCTGGCCAGGACTGCACCGCCGCAACCCGCATCCTGGCAGGACCGAAGGTCTATGACGATGTGGTGAATGGTCTCGCTAATGAAGCCCGGGGCTACGTCATGGGTGATCTGGATTCAGCTGAAACCACTCTCGGCCCGGTCAACTCGGCCAGGCAGCTCGAGCATGTGACGGGCCTGATGGACCGTGCCCCGGACCATGCCCAGGTAGTGACCGGCGGCAAGCAGGCCAACCTGCCCGGGTTCTTTGTCGAGCCGACCGTGATAGCCGATCTCCAGCAGGAGGACGAGCTGGTCCAGAACGAGATTTTCGGGCCGGCCATGACCGTCCAGCGCTTTACTGACGAGGAGGAAGCGATCAAATGGGCGAACGGCACCAGATACGGATTGGCTTCGTCGGTCTGGACTCGTGACGTTGGCCGTGCCATGCGCGTTACCAACGCGCTCCGTTTCGGCGCGGTCTGGGTCAACGACCACATCCTGATGGCGGTCGAGATGCCCCATGGCGGATACAACGAGTCCGGCTATGGCAAGGATATGAGCATGTACTCGCTTGAGGACTACACCCAGATCAAGCACGTCATGATCAATAACGACTGAACGCCGGCTCCGGCCACGCCTCCAGCCCGGACCAACGCGGGTCCTGGCCACACGTCCAGTTCAAACCAACGCGGTTCCTGGCCGGGATCTTCACGGCTATTTCGCGGAAATCCCGGCCACGACTCCGATCCGACCCCCGGTTCAGGCCAAAGCCGGTTCCTGGCCGGGATCTTCACGGCTATTTCGTGGAAATCCCGGCCACGATGGTTGGCGGGTGGCTTTCAAGCGCCGTCAGGATGGTTCGAATCACGTATTCGGGGTTGTACCTCAGCATCCGGTATGTGAATCGGAGGACGATCCAGCCACGGGCACGGAGATCATTGTTTCTTTCGGTGTCCCGCTCGAAAGATCCGTGGCCGCGATGAAACTCGTATCCGTCCACCTCAACCGCCACACGCCGGTCGGTCCATCGAAAGTCGACGAGATGCCCCTCGACATTGCGATTGACTTCCGGTGGCGGAATCTTGCCCTTCCGGTCCAGTTCCATCAAGAGCACCTCGAGAAGCGAAAGTGCTTCCTGTATGTGCGGCATCCGGCAGTCGATCGACTGGCGAAATGCCGCGGCCCCCTTCATTCCGCGGGCGACATCAAGGCAGCCTTCGAGCCGTCGGTTGTTCAGGCCTCTCTTTCGGTCTGCTTCCCAGAAGGCGTGCTGGAATGTGTCGCTATTCATCAGGCCGGCGAGCTGAAGCAGAACGGGCTCTACGTGAAGGATCGGTATTCCCTGGAATCCTGTGACGTGTTCAGGCTGCAGCCAGCGGCATCGGCTGGTCACAAGTTGCGCCCTTGACTGGTGCCCGTGGGCCTTCAATCGGGCCCAATCCCGGTGTCCGTCGTTGCCCGGTCGGACCACACTGATCCGGGACCTCGGCCGATCCTGAAACCCCCAGGCAATCGCGGCACTCCGTCCGGCCAGTGCTGACCCGTGTCCCGAGGCCAGAACACAAGCCATCCAAAGTCCCAGCTCTGACAGATCCGGCCGGCCGACGGAATAGACGCCCGTGAAAATCCGGAACAGGAAGCCGGATTTCAATCCGTAGTCGATCGTGGTGGTGGGGATATCTGATTCGACCAGCTGGTACCTCGCAACCACACCGTGCTGCCGCCCGGCGAGGTCGAGGCATCGGGCTCGAAGCGGAGTCTGTTGAGCGATCATCCGCCGATGGTTGTCGAAAAAAGCTCACACGTGGGTCTACAACTGAATCAATTGTGTGACGCGATGCTTCGCAAAACTGAACTCACGTATCCTGGCCGGGATTTCCACGGTCATTTCGTGAGGATCCCGGCCACAATCCTCGGGAGCGGGAGCGGGAGCGGGAGCGGGAGCGGGAGCGGGAGCGGGAGCGGGAGCGGGAGCGGGAGCGGG
>JAGQUU010000237.1 GCA_020438345.1 Solirubrobacterales bacterium
GAGGTGCTGAATGCCTGCTGTTGGGACGGAGCGACGGCCTCGATCAGCTCGGTGGCCGGGTCGTCCTGCTCGCAGTACCGGACGCATCCATTGCCGGCCTCGCGGACCGGATCGGCACGGCCGGTGGACCACCGGCACTTAT
The DNA here is from genome assembly GCA_020438345.1 of Solirubrobacterales bacterium. GTDB lineage: Bacteria > Actinomycetota > Thermoleophilia > Solirubrobacterales > 70-9 > 67-14. Next base: position 143 of record JAGQUU010000237.1, read on the forward strand.
CGGCCACACCAGTGGAGCCACCGGACTGGCTGCGCTGGCCGGGGCCGGTGCGGGCGGAAGCTTTTCCCTCCATCCGTTACAGACCGTGCCTGATTGCGACACCGATCTGACTGGTTGCCCCGCAGCCATCGCCGGGTCAACCCCGGAAGCCCTTGACACAGCCCGCGAGATGGCCACAATGATCGGCATGAGGGCCTTTGAGGTCTCTGAAAGTGATCGGGCCGTCTACCACGCGGCAGCCAGTATCGCGTCAAATTTCCTGATCACGGTCGAGCAGACCGCATCGGAGTTGCTGGACGGGATCGAAATCGGGGATTCACGCGAGATCCTTGAACCGCTGGTGCGGCGCAGCCTTGACAACTGGCTGGAAGACGGTTCCGGCGCGCTCACCGGCCCAATCGTCCGCGGTGACGAGACAACTGTCGATATTCACCGGCGGGCGCTGATCGCGAAGCGGCCGGATCTGCTCGATTTCTATGACACCCTCGCCGACCGGACCCGCAGCATCGCGGCTGGGAGACATCCGGCATGAAAGTGTTGAGAACCCCGAGGGAAATGCACGCATTCCGGGAAGAACTCCGGGCATCGGTTGCGACTGTCGGGCTGGTTCCGACCATGGGCTACCTGCATGAGGGCCACAACTCGCTGCTGCGGGCTGCCCGTCGAGAGAACGATGTGGTGGTAATGAGCCTTTTCGTGAACCCGACCCAGTTCCGGGCCGGTGAGGATCTTGGCAGCTACCCCCGGGACGAGAAGCGCGACCTGGCGATCGCTGAAGGATCCGGGGTTGACTTCGTCTACGCACCCGAGCCCGGAGACATCTACCCCGGTGGTTTCGCCACCAAGGTGGAGGTTGAAGGACTGACCGAAGTTCTGTGTGGCAGTGAGACAAGCCGCGGCCCGGGACACTTCGCGGGAGTGACAACGATCGTCTGCAAACTGCTGAACGCGGTTGATCCCGATGTTGCCTATTTCGGTCAGAAGGATGCCCAGCAGGCAACGGTGATCCGACGGATGGCCGAAGACCTTGAATTCCGCACCCGGATCGTGATCCTGCCAACGGTGCGGGAGAGGGACGGACTCGCGATGAGTTCCCGTAACGCGTACCTCTCGCCCGAAGCCAGGAAACGGGCCACCGCAATCTGGTCGTCGCTGCTTGAAACAGAATCCGTATTTGACACGCGAGGTCTTGAAGCGGCTCTCCAGGCCGGCCGCCAGAAACTCGAGTCGGCCGGCATCACCCCCGAATATTTCGAAGCCCGATACCCGGGCACTCTCGACGCGGCCGACGGGAATTCGGGCGACCCGATTCTCGTAGCAGTCGCGGCCGACGTCGACGGCACGCGTCTGATCGACAACATCCTGATCGAACCCTCGAATCCAAGGAGCAAGTCATGAGTTCTGCCTCCCGCACCCCACAGGGCAAGCCGCCAGTCACGGTCACGCGGCTCCGTGAAATGAAGGAGAACGGCGATCCGATCGTGATGATCACGGCCTTTGATTTCCCCTCCGCCCAGGTTGTTGACGAAGCCGGCGTGGACATGGTCCTGGTTGGAGACTCCGCCGCCAACACCATCCTCGGCTATGACAGCACCGTTCCGGTTGGCATGGATGAGATGGTGATGTTGACCAAGGCTGTTCGCCGTGGATTGAAAACTCCTTTCCTGGTTGGCGATCTGCCGTTCGGTTCCTACGAAGCCTCGGATGAGTTGGCAATCGCCAGCGCCCAGAAGCTGGTCAAGGAAGCGGGATGCAACGCGGTCAAGCTGGAAGGAGGGGGCACGTCCGCCGACCGGGCAGCTGCGATCGTGAAGGCAGGCATTCCCGTCGTCGGCCATGTCGGGCTCACTCCCCAGACCGCGAACGCCCTGGGTGGCTTCAAGGCACAGGGTCGTACCGCCGAGCGGGCTATCAAGGTGGCCGAGGATGCGGTTGCCCTCGATCAGGCAGGCTGCTTCGCAATCGTGTTCGAGGCGGTACCCGAGGCCGTGGCGGCGATGATCACCAAGAAACTGGATGCGATCACGATCGGCATCGGCGCCGGCAACGCGACCGATGCCCAGGTTCTAGTGCTCTTCGACCTGATCGGCCTGAATGAAGGCTTCATGGCGAAATTCGCCAAGCGGTTCGCAGATGTTCGAGGTGAGATGCGTCGTGGCGTCGAGGGCTATGTCAGCGAGGTGCGCGAAGGCACTTTCCCCGGACCGGAACATGTTTACGGCGTCGATCCGGCCACGCTCGAGGTGCTTCAGCAACGCCTGAACCGGGAGGACCTTGAATCCGACGGAACTTATCTTTCTTCCAACCAGTCGTGGGACTGGGAGCCGCTTTCATAGGAATCAGCCCGCGGCACTCACCGGGTGATCATTCAGGCAGGAATTCGACGCTGCGGATCACTTTGGCCGGGGCACCGGCCGCGATAGTTCCCTCAGGCAGGTCTCCGGTCACGACTGAATTGGCTCCGACCACGCAGTGATCCCCGATGGTGACCCCCGAGGTGACCACCACGTTCACGCCAAGCCAGACGTTGGAGCCGATCCTCACCGGGCCTTTGCTTGTAAACCCCTGCCAGGTGATCGGGATGTTCGGGTCGTTGAAGCGATGGCTGGCATCACCGACAAAGCAGCCGTTGGCAAACATGACGTGATCCCCGACCATCACTTCCTGTTCGGCGGCAACCATGACGTTGCGGTTCAGCCAGACGTCGTCACCCAGGGTGACTTTCGCGTGATCGGACATTGTGATCCAGCAACCAGGTTCAAAGTGGCAACCCTGACCGACCGAAAGCTGCCCGGAACGCAATGCGCCGAGGACATCTCCTTCGATCGGATGCCGGATATACGAACCCCTTCTCGATATTTCCCGATCGAGCATGAGGCGACTCAGGGGCCGGTGCCCGCGTTCATACCAGCGTCTCTTTTGCCACCACATTTTCCAACCGCGCTGGTCGCTCATACCAATACCTTGGCAGAGGTGGATAGGGTGCGCTCATGACTGCAACCACAGGGAACGGAAATGCTTAGGCGCAAGGTCGAGGAGAAGCTGGAAGAGGAAGCGGTCACCGGGCTTTCAACCGGGCCGGACGCGCAGCCCGACGCGGAGCTGGAACCGGACGTTGGCGGCGGAGCTGACGCTGAACCCTTGACCGAGCCCGAGGTTGATGCCGGGACCGAATCTGAACCGGGAGCCGTCCCCGAAATCGAGCCGGAGGTCGATCCGGTGGCTGAACCGGAAGTTGACCCGGCTCCTGGACCGGAGGTTGTTGCGGAAGCCGACCCCGATCCCGGACCGGAGGTTGTTGCGGAGGCCGAACCGGAAATCGATGCCGGAACCGAGTTCGACAGCGGTCTCGCGCCTGACTTCACCGATTCCGGCACAGCCAGCGATTCAGGCCAGGATTCTCCGGCGGAACCGGTAGACCCCGCCCCGATCGCCCGGCATTCCCCGGAGCCACAGACTCCGGCCGAAAGGTTGACTTCATCCGAAGAACATAAGCGGATGTCCCGTGAACGACGGGCCGCCTCAAAGCGGCAGCGTGCCGCAGACAAGGCCAAACGAAAAGCCGACCGCAAGGCCGCAAAAGAGGCCCGGAAGCTCGCCCAGAAGCCTCCAAAGTCTGGATCCCTGGACCCTCAGGCGACCGAAGGTTCAGAGACAGCCGGCCTGGCTGCCGTCACCGGAAGCCCGGAAGTCCCGGTCGAACTTCCTCCGATCACACCCCCTGGCGCCGCACCCGGGAATTCGACACGCCGTACTTCGGGCTTGATCGGGGGGATTGATCTCGGCGGCACGAAAATTGCCGCCGCAGTACTCGACTTCGATCACAACGTGGTCGCCTACCGCCGGCGTCCAACTCCTGACCGGGGCGGACCGGCCGACGTCGTGAGGGCGATGGCCGTGACCATGCAGGAGGCCGCGATCGATGCCGGCACCGAGGCCCACAAACTGCTGGCAGTGGGGGTCGGCTCACCTGGCTCGGTCAACGCCGGGACCGGCGCTGTGAGCGGCGCCGGGAATCTGCCGGACTGGGATGGAACCTTCCAGCTGGGCATGGCTCTCCAGGAAGAGCTCGGTACCCGCGTCAAGGTCGGGAATGATGTCCAGGTCGGTACCCGCGCGGAGTTCGAACTTGGCGCCGGAATCGGTCATTCCAGCCTGCTCGGAGTCTTCTGGGGCACTGGTGTCGGCGGCGGAATCATCATGGATGGTCAACCGATGCTCGGCCGTGGCCGGGCAGGTGAAATCGGCCACACCCTGGTCCGCCGTGGCGGGGCCCGAGGATTGAACGGCCTGAATGGAACTGTTGAGGCTTACGCAGGACGAAAGGCAATGGAAGCCAAGGCTTTGCGTGAAGTGAAGAAGGGTCGCAAGACCAAGCTCTTCAAGCTGATGAAGAAGCATGACAAGACCCACCTGACGAGCGCCATCTGGCAGCGGGCCCTGGATGACGGGGATGAGCTGGCCGAGGACCTCCTGAACCGGGCTGTTGCCGCACTTTCAGCCGGAATTGCTTCCGCCGTGAACCTGCTTGACCCTGAAGCCGTCGTGATTGGTGGCGGACTGGGAGTGCGTTTCGGTGACACGCTCGTTCCGGAGATCATCGCCGGGATGGACAAGTACCTGCTGAACAAGGACAACCCGCCGGATATCAAGGTGGCAGCTCTGGGAGACGAAGGCGGCGTGATTGGTGCGTCGCTGCTGGTCCGGGAAATCGTGGAAGCAAACTCCGCCCCCAGCACCTGAGTGGGCGCTGGTACGCCCTGAGCGGGATCCCCTCAGGACTTTGAGCGGGATTCCCTCAAGGCCTTAGCGCGAGTTTGTGCCCGGGGCTTCGGGACTGTCTGCCCCAGGCTTCGGCCACATCCTCAAGCGGCAGTACTTCCACATCCAGGTCGAGTTCGCCTGTCGCGGCCAGCGAACACATGCGCTGGAAGGACTCCACCCTCACCTCCCGCGGGACCCAGACGTTGCGAAATCCGAGAACTGAAACGAGACCACCGCGCAACGGGCCCGCCACGACCGGAGCTTCCGTGCCGGCCGAGTTACCGACCTGGACCAGTCGGCCCTGCGGCTTCATGGTCCTGAGAGCGGCCGCCGCCGGCTTGCCCCAGAGACCGTCAATCACAAGGTCCGGACCACCTTCGGTTGCATCATGGATCCGGGCGACCATGTCCTCGATTTCACCGTCGGAACCGATTACTGCGTCGGCCCCGAGTTGAAGAGCTTTAGCCTGCCCCGATTCGCTTCTGGCCATACCGACCACCCGGCCTGCGCCCATCATCCCTGCGGCCTGGACCGCGATCTGACCGACCACTCCGCTTGCGCCCAGGATCAGCACCGTTTCTCCATCCTTCAGCTGGCCGCGCCATTCAAGGGACGTCCAGGCGGCGAGTCCGGCGACCCCGAACCCGATCGCCCGCTCGGGGGTCATGCCCGGTGGCAAAGTGATCCCGCTCCCCTCACCGATGACTGCCAGCTCCGCCATCGAACCGTTCGGAAAGTGGCACCCGTCAAACCACACGGTTTCCCCGTCGGCCATCCGGCCGATGCCTTCCAGGCCCGGTGTGTATGGAAGCGGCGGTGCGCCGGCATCGAACTTTCCGGAGGCGATCGCCAGGTCTACCGGGTTGATTCCGGCTATCAGTACTTCGACGATTTCGGCCGGGCCAACCATCGAATCCCGGAACGTCCCGGGCTCACCAGGTGAGCTGATTTCCACCAGTTCCGGTGGTTCTCCATAGGCGTTTACCTGAACGGCTTTCATCAGGCTGCCAAAGCTACCGGCTCCAGAACACCCGCCAGAAAACTGCCGGTGTATGAACCCTGAACCTCGGCGACCTGCTCCGGTGTGCCGGTCGCGACTACCTGCCCGCCACCATCACCACCTTCGGGACCAAGGTCGACGATCCAGTCGGCGCTCTTGATCACATCGAGATCATGTTCGATCACCACCACCGTGTTTCCGGCATCGACCAGCCTTCCGAGCACCTCAAGTAGCCGCCGGACGTCACCGAAGTGAAGCCCTGTGGTCGGTTCGTCAAGGATGTAAAGCGTGTTTCCGGTCGCGATCTTCGAGAGTTCCGCAGCCAGCTTGATTCGCTGGGCCTCGCCGCCGGAAAGTGTGGTGGCGGGCTGGCCAAGCCGCACGTAGCCAAGCCCGACATCGTTCAGGGTCTTCAGTCGCCGGGCAATTTTCGGGATCGACTCGAAGAACGGGTGGGCCTCTTCGATCGACATCTCGAGGACGTCGGCGATTGACTTGCCCTTGAACCGGACTTCAAGCGTCTCGCGGTTGTACCGGTGTCCGTGGCACTGCTCGCAAGGCACGTAGACGTCGGGGAGGAAATGCATCTCGATCTTGATCTGACCGTCACCCTTGCATACCTCGCAACGCCCGCCCTTCACGTTGAAACTGAATCGGCCCGGCTTGTAGCCACGGGCCCTTGATTCCTGTGTTGCCGCGAATAGTTGCCGGATCTGATCAAAAACCCCTGTGTAGGTAGCCGGGTTCGAGCGCGGTGTACGTCCGATCGGCGACTGGTCGATGTTGATGATCTTGTCGATCTCCCCCATGCCGTCGATCCCGTCATGGGGACCCGGACGGAGCTTGGCCTTGTGAAGCCGGTTGGCCAATGCCGGGTAGAGGGTTTCGTTTACCAGGGTTGATTTGCCGGATCCAGACACGCCGGTCACGCAGGTCAGGACACCAAGCGGGAGCTTCACGTCCACCCCGTCCAGGTTGTGTTGCCTCGCGCCTCTGATTACCAGGGCTTCATCCCACTTGCGACGCGTTTCGGGCACAGCGATGGCTTCCACCCCTGCGAGGTAACGACCAGTGAGCGAATTCGGATTCGCGACAACTTCGTCTGGAGTGCCGGCAGCGACTACATCGCCCCCGTGTTCACCGGCGCCGGGACCGAGGTCAACCAGAAAATCGGCAGCGCGCATGGTGCCTTCGTCATGCTCGACCACGATCACCGTATTGCCGAGCTCCCGAAGCCGTTTGAGCGTTCCGATCAACTTCTCGTTGTCACGCTGATGCAGGCCGATCGAAGGCTCGTCCAGCACGTACATCACGCCGACCAGGCTTGATCCGATCTGTGTCGCCAGGCGGATTCGCTGCGCCTCGCCCCCGGAAAGAGTCCGGGCGGAGCGGGACAGTGAGAGGTATCCGATGCCGACGTTGACCAGGAAGGAAAGCCTTTCCGCCACTTCTTTGAGAATCAGCCTTGATATCGAAGTCTCGGTCTTGTTGAGCTCGAGATTGTCAACCCACTCCCGTGCCGCCACCGCGGACATCTCCGTGAAGTCGCGGATCGAAATGCCGCCGACCGTCACGGCGAGACTTTCCGGCCGAAGGCGGGCTCCATGGCAGCTCGGGCAGGGCTGCTCAGCCATGTAATCCTCGATCTTTTCCCGGACAGCTTCGGAATCGGATTCCTGAAACCGTCGCTCGAGATTGTTGACCAGGCCTTCGAACTTGACCTGGTAGC
>JAGQUU010000238.1 GCA_020438345.1 Solirubrobacterales bacterium
CGGGGCCGGGGCCGTTGAGCTGCTGCTCAATCAGCACGACATCGCCGGCGGTGAGGCGGCTCGCCAGGAAAGCCAGAGCCCCGGCAGGGTTGTAACCGTAGCCGGGTGACATGGTTGGCGAGATGCCCTTCAGGGTGATGTCGGGCACGGCACCTGTTACGCCGAAACCGTTGTCCCGGGCCGCCATGATTCCGAAGACAGCGGTTCCGTGCTCGTCAGCGAAGGCTGTGTACTGGATGTATTGGCCCTCTCCCATATCCGTCGAGGGCGGGAGTTGAAGGTCCTCGTGGGTCCTGGTCCAGGCATATTCGAGGTCAACCACGGTCACACCGCTGCCACGGGTAGCCGGGTCCGCGAGCGCGAATTCGGAATCGATTCCGGTCGGGGCCGGATCGAGATAGTTCTGGTACGGAAAAAAGTCCGGGGTTGCCGGCGGCGCGACTGGCTCGGGGGCTTTGGCTGCGTAAGAGACAAGGGGCGAGGCCCTGAGATCTGCCAGGGCCTGGATCGTCGCCTCCGCCGGAACGGTGACCCGGTACCAGTTGGCCATGTTGATCGAGGCTTCGCCTGACTTTCTGCTGGCGTCAATTGAGAGTTCGGTCGCTTCGGCCTGGGTCAGGCCGTGGACCAGTGGCTCGATCCCAATCGCCGGGATAGCAGCAAGTAGTGACTCGACCCGGTCGAGTTCACCCGCCGACCGGGCACGAAGCTCGGTCCCGCTGCCCCGGACCTCGGTCGTACCGGTGAACCGGACTTCGATGACCTGACCGGCATCACTGTCGGATCCGGAAGCGGTCGGCACCACCACCGCTGCCAGCAGGAGCAGCATTGCGACACATGTAACTCCCCCGATTCTTCTGCCCGTCATGAAACCCATGCTTCCACATGCCGAGGCTGCTGCCAAGCCCAGGCAGAGCCACTTTGCTGAACCCTGCGGAATCAGTCGCTGATTCTCACGACCAGCTTGCCTTTGTTCTCGCCCTTGAAAAGCATGTTGAGAGCATCAGGCAGATTCTCGAAGCCTTCGACCACGGTCTGTTCCGATTTCAACTTGCCTTGGGAAACCCATTCCGAAAGTTCACGAATCGCTTCGCCGAACCGGGCGTAGTAGTCAAGGATGATGAATCCCTGAAGCCTGACCCGGTTGATCAGCAGCTTGTGGAAGTTGGTCAGGTCCGGCGGACGGTCGGTCGCGTTATACCCGGAAATCAGACCACAGAGCGCGACCCGGGCGTTGATATTCAGTCGTCCGAAGACCTGGTTCATGATTTCACCGCCGACGTTCTCAAAGTCAACGTCGATGCCATCGGGAGTGGCGTCCTTCAGTTGCTGTTTCCAGTCATTGGCTTTGTAGTCAACGGCGGCGTCGAAGCCGAGTTCGTCGACGATCCAGGCACATTTCCCGGGGCCTCCGGCGATCCCGACCACGCGGGCACCTCTCAGCTTCGCGAGCTGGCCGGCAACTGTGCCGACCGCGCCTGCTGCCGCGGAGACAACGACGGTCTCTCCTTCCTGCGGATCACCGATCTCCAGCATGCCGAAATAGGCGGTGCAACCGGTCATTCCGAGAATGCCGAGCAGCGACGCCGGGGGCGCGGTCTTTGCGGCTTCGGGAACCACCATCAGCGGGTTGGAGTCACTGATCAGCGTATATTCGGACCAGCCGGTCAGTCCGTTGACAAGCGAACCCACCGGGAAGTTGTCGTTGTTTGACTCGATGACTTCGCCGAGTCCGAGCGCCCGCATCGTCTCGCCGATCTGGACCGGTGGCAGGTAGGTGGGTTCTTCCCCGATCCAGGTCCGGTTGGTCGGGTCGATGGAAATCCATTTGACCTTTACGAGGGCTTCGCCCTCCCCAATCCCGGGAACCGGACCGGTTTCCAGAGTAAAGGTGCTGTCGTCGATAAGCCCCTCGGGGCGCTCGGCCAATGCGTAACGTCGATTCTCCTCGCTCATGATCCGAACTGTAACGCGCAACGCTGCGCGAGTCGCTAGCCTCCGCTCTGCGTCCGAATGCTGCAGGGCTGGACGCGGAGAAAACTGGGAGATGTCCGCAAGCCAACGATTGTTACTTTCGGTGTTTGCAGGGTTTTGCGCCCTTGCGGCTTTGGCCTGCCCGGTCTCACCGGCGATGGCCGGCAATTACGACGTGTGGTCCTGTCGTGGCCCGGCCAACGAAGCACTCGGAATGAACGCCTGGGAGCCGCGATACAACGAGGCCGCGATTGGTGACTTCTGGGTGGACTATGGCTGCCCGACTGCCGCTCCATTCGAGATGAAGATGAACACGAACGACACCGGAACCCGCCGGCCCCGTTTCAGCATGGAGTTCGACCTCCCGAGTGGCGCAAGCATCTCGTCTTACCGGATCTACCGTGGGATCGAAACGGCAGCACCCGGCGGTTCTGCCTATGACTACGCGGCCGCCACCCGGGAGGGCGCCTACCCTCCCTATGACGACAGCGGCTGCAAGAGCACCGGGATCACAGTTTCATTTCCGTGCCATAACCAGGGATTCATCGCTCCTTCATCCTGGGATGATCCGGCCAATTACGTGAACCGGACCGGACTTGCACTGGACGGGCTGAGTCTCTGGGTCGGCTGTCTCGGGGCTACCGGCTGTAATCCCGGCACCTTCCTTCCGGTGACGTCGATCTACGCTCTTCACCAGTCGCGGGTAACTCTGAATGACCCCACCAGCCCCTTGGTGGGTGCGGTGAAGGGGACCCTGACCGATGGTGACCCGCTCTGGGGAAAAGCCAATCTCGTGGTTGAAGCCAGTGACACGATCTCCGGGATCAAGCTGTTGCAGCTCGAGATCGATGGCAGCTTGACCGACACGATCAATCTCGGCAGCGGCGAATGTTCCACTCCCTATGAGGTGACCGGACCCTGTCCGAATTCGATTGGGAAGACCTTCACCGTGGACACCTCGGTACTGGGTGAAGGCTTCCATGTCGCGAGTGGCTCCGTTACCGATGCATCCGGTAACCAGACTCCGTTCGGACCCGTCGGCTTCACGGTGGAAAGGCCCGGTCCCGTTGGACCGACCGGTTCCACCGGGTCGACCTTTCCAACTGGCCCGACCGGCCCGACTGATTCCACTGGTCCGACTGGGCCGGCTGGCCCGACGTTGCCCACGAACGGTACGCCGGCGGTTGTCGATCCCGTGATCAAGCTCGATTCTGAAGCGATATGGCAAAAGCCCGGAGAGGCGATCGCGATCGAAGGCAGGTTGACCACCGAGGCCGGAGCGCCCGTGGTCGGGGCGGTGCTCGGGTCCCGAATGACCCAGTTGGCCTCCGCGGATGAGGCGCCTTCCGGTCTGCCGGACACAACGACCGGTGCAGATGGCGGTTTCAGCATTCCGGTCCCGGGGTCCGGAGCCCGCCAGATCGAGATCGACTTCGCGCCCTATCCCGGTGCTGCCGCTACCAGCCGGGTACTGATCCGGGTTCGTGGCAAACTCGGTTTGACCCTGCTGCCGAAGCCGGCGAAGATCCGGATCGGAGGAAAGGTTCGTTTCAAGGGCCGTTTGAGCGGTGCCGGACCCTCTGCCGACGGCGTGCCGGTCGAGATTCAGGCCAGGGTGTCGGGAAAGTGGGAAACGATCGCATCGGTCAGAGCCAGGGCGAACGGCAGCTGGTCCTGGGTTTATCGCTTCAGGTACGTAAAGCGGAAGGCGGTCTTTTCATTCCGGGCAATTGTTCGTGATGCGCCCGGCTGGCCCTGGCCCTCCGAAGTGAGCAAAATCCGGAAGGTGACCGTCAAGGTAGGCCGGCGGTGACCCCGGCGCAGGACTTGGTCTCGGTTGAGTACGACCGGCACAAGGCCGAAGTGATCCGCACAGTTGCGTCGAAGCTTTCGTCCTCCGGGATCAGAATGTCCGATTTCGACCTGGACGGCAGCTACAACGAAGCCTGGCATGCGCTCTATCTGACCCTGGTCGAGGGAGAAGAGGTGAAAAACCGGGTTGGGTATCTGGTTACCGTCACCCATCGACGGGCCCTGAACGAGTTCCGCGCCCAGAAGGTCAGTCGGCGGGCCGACCCGGGAACGATCGACGAGGTCGGGGTCGACCCCGACATTGATTCGCAACTTGACGCGGAGATCCAGCTCCGCCAGATCCGGGAAGGCCTACAGGCGAAGCTTTCCTCCCGGGAGCTGGAAGCGGCGACTCTTTGTCACCTTTGTGGCTACACCCGACCAGAGGCCGCGGAAGCTATGGGTGTCCGGCCGAAGCGGATGGAGA
>JAGQUU010000239.1 GCA_020438345.1 Solirubrobacterales bacterium
ATTGCATCGCTGCCTCCGGACAGGACGGTGGTTGCTCCGTGGGTCCAGACAGACTTCACCGGAGCAGCAAACACCTCGCGTCACTGCAGCCGCTCCTCCCGGGTATCCCGAAGAGGCCCACCCGGCCTGACGGCTGCCCCCAAGCCAGCTTGGTTTCGGGCACCGACTGCCGGAGGGTGTTTGGCGGCCGGGAGCTCAGACCTTGCGAAAGACTCCGATTACCTTGCCCATCACCTGGGCGTCGGTGGTCAGGATAGGGTCCATGGTTTCATTCTCCGGTTCGAGACGGAAGTGGTCTGATTCCTTGAAATACCGCTTGACGGTCGCGTCTTCATCACCGAGCAGCGCGACAACGATCTCGCCGTTTCTGGCCTCGGGTGACGGATGAACGATCACATAGTCACCGTCCATGATTCCGGCGTTCTTCATGCTTTCCCCGCGCACTTCGAGCACATAGTCACCATCGGTGCCGCCGATCATTCCCGGAACGTCGACGTAGTCCTCGATGTTCTCTTCGGCGAGAATTCCGGGACCGGCAGAGACCCGGCCAAGCAGAGGCAGGCCGGAAGGGGCGGCCGCGGAAGCCGCCGCGCTGGCCACGGTGTCAACCACATCGCGGGCACTGTCGCGAACGCTCTCCCCGGCACTTTTCGCCTTGCCAACCAGAACCTCAAGGGCTCGCGGTTTGCTTGGATCCCGCCTGAGCACTCCCGCCTTCTCGAGGTTGGCCAGATGCACGTGAACGGTTGACGATGAAGTCAGCCCGACTGCCTGCCCGATTTCACGGACCGTTGGGGGATAACCCATCTTGTCGGTGTACTTGCCGATGTAATCGAAGATCTCGCGCTGTCTTTTGGTCAGATCAACCACGTCGCTCCTTTTCGGCTCAAGGCCTTGTCCAAGATCCGGTCCCGCCCGGAATGGCGAACCTGTGTTCGTAATCTAGCTTCCCGTGCGGACGTGTGTTCGTGCGAAGTCGGCTTCCGCAATTTCCCGACCGGAAGACTTCTCCCCGGGCGCCACGCGGGGACTGCTTCAGAGGCCTTCGCTTTCCGAACCGGCAGTCCGCACTGGCAGGGCGGCTTCCCCTAGAATCCGCGGACCTCGGGCGGCTGTGGCGGAATTGGTAGACGCGCAAGCTTGAGGGGCTTGTGTCCGCAAGGACGTGGAGGTTCGACTCCTCTCAGCCGCACCATACGAAGCATTCCGGAACCCCCTGCCGTTTGGCCGGGGGTTCCTCGTTTGAAGGCGTTTCCGTTCCTGCTTCAGGGGCGGCATGACCGGACTTCCGGGATGGTCTGACCGGGCTTTCGCTGAACGGCCCGAGAGGTCCGGCAAGGAGACGACAAGGACTCCGCAAGGGCCATACGCGAATTTGCCTGGCATCAAGTCCACGAACCCATCCGGGAGCTTCCAATGTCCAAGCGTTACCTCATACCTCTCTTCACCCTGATCGGCGTGTGTTTCCTGATCGCAGCCGGGCCTGCTTCGGCCGGCACAGGATCGATCGTTTACGTAAAGGATCACAACGTCTGGCTCGCCAACTCCGACGGTTCGGGCCAGTACCAGGTAACCATGAACGGCACCGCCGACAGCCCCTGGCGAACTCCGTCCCAGGCCGATGACGGCACGATCGCCGCCAGCCACAACGACCAGATCGTGCGCATGAAACAGAACGGCACGGTTCTCAACGCAATCAATCCACCACCGTTGAAGAACACGGTCAGCCACATGGTTGACGGCGTCCCGGTCGAAGTCGCGATCTCGCCGAACGGCAAACTGATCACCTGGGCTTTCGTCACTTACGAATGCCCGATCGGAGTCAGTTGCGGCGCCCGGACAGTCACCGGTTACACCGCATCCGACCGCCTTACCGATCCTGCCTTGTATGGCTCGACCTATTTCACCGACCCTTCCTGGATCGGCAACAGCCGGACCCTGCAGAGTGGTGGGTACGGATCCCAGGTCAACATCCATGACCTTGGATCCGGCGAGCCGGTCCACTGGTTCGATGACAGCGACTACGCGGAGAACGACACCGACCTGAGTGACGCCGAGCTCTCGCCCGACGGCAAGCGGCTGGCTGCGGTCCGGGGCTATGGCAACAGCACTCACATCATCTGGTACTCGGTGAGCGGCAACGCGAAAAGTGGTCCCGCCCCCGCCGTTCCGGCGGCGGATTGCCTGACCGGCGAGCTCGAAGGACTCTCCGGACCGTCCTGGTCCCCCGAAAGCGACGACCTGGTCTGGGAAGAGCCCGACGGCATCTGGCTCAAGTCGAATGTAGGCGTCTGCGACACCCCCCAACCGCGGCTCCTGATTCCCGGTGGTACCGAGCCGGACTGGGGTCCGTCCAAGGTGAATCCCGGTCCACGGACCACCGACCCGATTTCAGTTCGGCAGATCAGCACCAGATTGAAGCCCGCCCTGAAGCGCGGTGTGAAGTTTCAGGTCAAGGCACTCGCCGCCGGACCAGTGAAGGTGGAAGTACGGCAGGCCCGGAAGCTTGTGGCGACTGGCAACGCCAGCGCAAGAAGGGCGGGCTGGGTAACAGTCACTGCCCGGTTTACCCGCCAGGCAAGGCGGAAACTGGTCCGTGCCAGGCAGGCATCGCTCTCCGGCCGTTTCCGCGCCGACGGCCGCGTTGGTGACCTTGCCTTCCGGCTGAAGTAGAAGAATCGGGCTCGGCATCACCCCGGAACCGGCCGGGAACCGCTGACCAGACAGGCCCGGAGCCTCCCCCGCTCCGGGCCTGTTGCTATCTATTGGGGGGTGATGCGCCGCCTCCTCCCTCTCATTCTTGGATTCGCGCTGCTCTGGGTGCCCGCCCAGGCCGAAGCTGTGACCATGACCACGACCGGCTTTGTCGCGGAGTTCGAAGGGTTCGTTCCCTGCCCGTACGCCGACCCGGCCGGACATGCGACCATCGGCTACGGCCATCTGCTCCATTACGGCCCACCAACCCGGGCCGACCGCCGCAAATGGGGATGCCTGACCAAGCGCGAGGCTCTCGCCCTGCTCCGCTTGGACCTGCGGGAAACGGAGAAGGAAGTATTCAGCCGGATCAGCGGTGCGAAAGTAAACGCCCCGATCATCACGGCACTCACATCTTTCGCGTTCAATCTCGGGGCGGGCTATCTCGACTTCGTTGCACGTCGCGGCTCACGGCCGGCGACCAATATCGGCCGGGCGGTCCGGGTCGGCAAATACATGCGTGCTGCCCGTCAGATGCTCTATTTCGACGGCATCATCGTCGGCGGCAAGCGCTACGAACTGGAAGGACTTCAGATCAGGCGTCGCAAGGAATACCGGGTTATGGTCAGCGGCATCCGACAGCTAAGGCGATGCGGTGATACCTGCAACGACGGCAGTGGCGGCGGCCTCGGCTTCAGCCGGACCGGCCAGTGACCTCCCCTGAAGGGTGGCCACCAGCCGCCGGATGAAGGTCAGCCGCCGTTGATCCGGCTGGAGAGCTGATCGATTCGGGCATTCACCTTGGCCGTGTTGCTCCGCTGCTTGCCTTCAACGTCCGCGATTTCCGATTCGAGTTCGCTGATCTTGTCCTGAAGGGTCGTGATCTGCGCGGCATTTGACTGTGCCTGCGCGGTGTTCTTCTTCTCGGCCGCCTCGAGCGAGCCGGCGTCAGCCTTTTCCTGCTCCTTCAAGGATTCGGCATCGGACTTTTCGGCGGCGTTTGCCTGCTTCCTCGCCTTGTTCACACCGGCCTTCGCGGCAGCGGCAGCCCGGGCCACCCTCGCGGCGGCCGATCGATTGTCCGACTGAATCTGCTTTTCGAGCGCCGCCTGGGCATTGTCACTCGCGTCTTTGGCGTCCTTCGCCATGACTATCCCGACCGCGCCCACAACCACTCCGAGCACGGCCAGAACCAATGCTGCCATTACCTTGCGATCCATTTCTTCCTCCCCCGGCCGGAACGCCTCCGGCAGGATGTTCGTTGACACCGGACCTGGACGTTTCCAGAATCGCAGCAAAGTGGGAACGACTCCTGCGCTGCCTTCTATGGGCACGGGGAATTTCACGCCGATCATCTGGGTCCGGCGCCTGACCTCCGGGTAGGCTGCCCGCCATGAACTTGATTCCGGGATTGCCCACGACCCTCGACCAGGAGATCATCCGATGTGCGGAGCCCGAAATCCAGGCAGAGCTCTCGGACTCGGATCGACTCGAGAAGATCCACAGCGAGTTCGCCGAGGGCTTCGAGCTCATGGAAGGAGTAGGCCCCGCGGTCTGTGTGTTCGGGTCGGCGCGAACCCGGCCGGGTCATCCTGAATACGAGCAGGCACGAAGGGTTGGAGCGGGGATCGCACGTGAGCGCTACGGGGTGATCACCGGTGGTGGTCCCGGGACGATGGAGGCAGCGAACCGGGGAGCCAAAGACGAAGAGGGACTCTCGATCGGCCTCAACATTGAATTGCCACATGAACAGGGCGCGAATCCCTTCGTTGATGTCGGCAAGGAATTTCACTACTTCTTTGTCCGGAAACTGATGTTCGTCCGCTACTCATGGTCATTCGTGATCTTCCCTGGAGGTTTCGGGACCCTGGACGAGATGTTCGAGGTGCTTACCCTGATCCAGACTCACAAGGCCAGGCCGCATACGGTTGTCCTCGCCGGGACCGACTTCTGGCAGGACCTGATCGATTGGGTAGCGACCCGTCTGGCAGGCGAAGGCCGGATCTCCCCTGCGGACATGGACCTGTTCACGGTCTCCGATGACGATGAGGAAATCGTGGAACTCGCGATCAAGGGCTTCCCCGCCGCGGTCTGAATGACGAGCAGCAGTAGGTCAACTGTCCCTGCGGACAGTTGTGTTGCTGTACGCTGAGGTCGTGGCACTTCCCACCCCGCTCCCATCTGAACTCGTGGAATTGATCACGGCCCGCTTCAAGCTGCTTTCGGAGCCGATGCGGATTCGCATCCTCGACCAGCTGCGGGAGGGCGAGCAGAGTGTCGGTGGCCTGGCCGAGGTCCTCGACACCAGCCAGCAGAATGTTTCCAAGCACCTCCAGGCCCTGTACGCGGGCGGTGCAGTCGCCCGGCGCAAGGATGGGAACACCGTCTTCTACGAGATCGCCGATGAGAGCCTGCTCGCCATGTGTGAAGCGGTTTGCGACGGCGTCGAGCAGCGCATCTCGGAACTCAGCAGGATCGTCGCCGGGATCTGATTTAGGCTGCCTCCCTGCAGGGTCGCGTCACTGCTGCTACTCTATTCCACTACTTAGTTGTGAACTTGTAGAAAGGTGGATCTGATGGCTTCAGGAGAAGAGCAGTGTGAAGCAAGGCGCGGGTGGCCCCTCGAACGGGTCCTCTTCGCGATGGCGGGGACCGTCGCGCTGGTCGGGGGGCTGCTGGCCCTGCTGGTTTCCCCCTGGTTTGCTCTGCTGCCGGTATTCGCCGGACTCAACCAGTGGCTCTTCGTAGTCGTCGGAGCCTGCCCGGCCTCCTTGATCCTCCGGCGCTTCACCTCCCTGAAGCCGGCATCCGGGGTGAACCGATGAGCAAGGCAGGACCGATCGGCCGGCTCGGCGGCTGGACCGCCGACCACTTCCGCCTCGTCGCCCTGA
>JAGQUU010000240.1 GCA_020438345.1 Solirubrobacterales bacterium
AAAGCCTGTTTGACTCCACGCCGGCCTTTCTCGTCAAGCGCGGTGTACATCTTCTTGACCTGGTCGAAGACCTCTTTCGAGCAGTCGAGCTGCTGATCCAGGGTCGGATCGGTCACGACCGGGAAAGTCATCGGCTCACCAAACTGAACGGTCACTTTCGGCAGGACCATCTTCTTCCATTTGCGGACCGAGGCCGAACCATGGATCGCAACCGGAACCACCGGGATCCCGTTCTCAAGAGCGATACGCCCGATACCGGGCTTCGCTTCACCCAGCCCACCCGTTCGGGAGCGTCCCCCCTCCGCATAGACGAGGACGGATCCTCCCCTTTCGAAGATACAGTCCACGGTCTTGAAGGCTTCCTCGTCCTTGTATCCCCGTCGGACCGGGAAGACCCCTCCGTACTTGAAGATCTGGGTCAGGACCGGCGCCCCGAAAAGTTGTGATTTGGCCATGAAACGGATATGCCGGCGCAGGTAGACGCCAGCGAAAAAGTGATCCATGTTCGAGAAGTGATTCGGCGCCAGCAGGACCGGACCCTCGGAGGGGACATTCTCGGTCGCGATCGCACGAGTCCGGTAGAGACCGACCGCAATCGGCGTCAGGGCCGCGCGGACACCGTCATAAACCCAGGTCGGGTCGTTGGTCCGGTTCCATTCGTGAATATGGTCGAAGTACTCGGGGGGACGGGGGTCTTTGTACTTCTGGGGCTTGATTTCGGACATGGAGTAAGGCTCACTACCCCGGCCGCACCCGCCAGTTACACCCTGTGCAGGCCGTTCAACGCCGCAGAAACTCAGGTCACCCAGGACCTGGAACGCTCCACGGCCCGGTGCCAGTCGGCGAGCAGGGAGTCTGCCTCGTCACGGCTCATCACCGGTTCAAAGCGAGCCGCCGGATGCCACATTCCCCGAACCTGGTCAATCGTCCATTTTCCACTACCGATACCGGCCAGGCAGGCCGCCCCGAAAGCAGTGGTCTCGGTGATCTCGGGGATCTCGACCGGCACGCCGAGCAGGTCAGCCTGGAATTGCATCAGCCACTTGTTGTTGACCGCCCCGCCGTCAGCCCGGAGCACTTCGAGCTTCTCTCCGGAAGCTGCCTCCTGGGCCCGGACTGCATCCACTGCCTGGTACGCGATCGCTTCAAGCGCCGCACGGGCGAGATGTGCCCTTCCGGTTCCGCGAGTCAAGCCAACCATCGTGCCTCGGGCGTAGGGATCCCACCAGGGCGAACCGAGTCCGGTCAGAGCCGGAACGAAATACACCCCCTCGTTGGTTTCCAGCGAAGCAGCAAGGGCCTCGGTCTCACTGGCATCCTTGATGATCCCGAGACCGTCCCGCAGCCATTGCACGGCCGATCCGGTAACGAAGACCGAGGCTTCCAGCGCGTAATCGACCTGGTCAGCGATTCCCCAGGCAATTGTTCCGAGCAATCCCTCGCCCGGCTCGGGCCTTCCGGCGCCGGCGTTCAGCAATACGAAACTTCCGGTGCCGTATGTGTTCTTGGCCATTCCCGGGCGGTGGCACATCTGCCCGAAAAGGGCAGCCTGCTGGTCACCGGCGATCCCGGTCACCGGCACCTCGCCGCCGAAGCCCGAAGTGGTTCCGAAGAACCCGGAAGAAGGGCGGACTTCCGGGAGTGAACCCGGATCGACTCCGAAGACTTCGCAGAGCTCCGGATCCCATTCGAGTTTGCCGGTGTCGAAGAGCATTGTCCTTGAGGCGTTGGTCAGATCGGTCACATGCTCGCCACACATTCGCTGGACCAGCCATGAATCGATCGTTCCGAAGACCGCCCGGTCGACATCCTCAACGTTCCTGGCCAGCCATTCGATCTTGGTCGCCGAGAAGTACGGGTCGAGCACGAGGCCGGTCTTCTCGCGGACAGTCCGCTCAAGTCCCTCCGCCTTGAGTTCATCGCAGCGGGCCGCGCCCCGGCGGTCCTGCCAGACCAACGCACTGTGGACCGGTTTGCCGGTCTGCGGGTCCCAGGCGACAACGGTTTCGCGCTGATTGGTGATTCCGATCGCATCGAGGTCAGGGCCACTGATCCCGGCTCCCGCGAGTGCCCTGGCAGCGACACCCCAGGTCACCTCCCAGATCTCTTCGGCATTGTGCTCGACCCAGCCCGGTTTCGGAAAGTGCTGCCGGAATTCCGCGTACCCCCGCCCGCTGATCCTGCCTTCTTCGTCGAAGACGAGGGCGGTTGATCCGGTCGTTCCCTGATCTATTGCGAGGATCACCGGGGCCTCCTGCCACCCGGGCCGCGGCCACCCCGGCGCGCCCACCAGACCCGGAAGAAATCGAGAAGCTGACGGAAGCGGTGGACGAATCCACCAAGGCTCCTGCCTGTCGCCTTGTGGGCGAGATCGATCTCGTACTCACCTAGCCGATATCCGGCCCGCACGGCGTCAATGGTCATGCCGGTTTCCATCCCGTAAGCATGGGCGAAAGGCAAGACCGCGCGAAGAACCTCCAGCCTCATCGCCCGCTGACCGGAAATCGGGGCCAGGGGTTCGGCCCCGCAACGATTTCTGATCGCCCAGGCGGAAAAACCGAGCGCGAACCCGAACCCGCCACCGACCCGTTTCGCGAACATCGCGACGGCAAGGTCACATTCACCCGCTTCTACCGCTTCAACGAGCGGACCGAGTTTCCCCGCCGAGTCGGCCAGGTCGCCGTCACAGAGCAGGACGTAATCCGGCGGATCGGCTTCCGAGAGCATCGCCTCGGCGCAGGCGGTCATGTTGCCGCCCTTGCCGTGGGCCTTGCCGCGACGCACCACTTTGGCTCCGGCCGCGATCGCTGCCTCGGCGGTACCGTCCTCGGAGCCATCATCAGCGACCCAGAGCACCGCTCCGGGAAACGAATGCCGCAGCGAGCCGATCGTGCCGGCAATAACGTCGGCCTCGTTTCTGGCCGCGATCAGGACCGCAAGTGAATTGGTATCTGAGCTCTCCACCCGAAGGGGACTTTATCGGCGCCGTGCCATGACCCCGTCGAATAGAGTTCCCGCCCATGGCGAACATCGAAGCTCACATCACCGGAAATATCTGGAAGATCCAGGTCAAAGTCGGGGACGAAGTCTCCGAGGAGGATGAAGTGATCATCCTCGAGTCGATGAAGATGGAGATACCGGTCGAATCCGAGGATGACGGCGTGGTCAAGGAGATCCTCTGCGAAGAGGGCCAGTCCGTGACCGAAGGTGACGTCCTCATCGTGCTCGAGTAGTCCGGTTCCCGTGGACGTCGAAACCGGCACGGAGAAGGTCCGGCTCGATTTCCCGGCCGAGGCGGTCGCCCGCCTCACGATCTCGAACCCGCCCAAGCGAAACGCGCTCGACCACGAGATCCTCGATGCGATCTCCGCGACGGTCCCCAGACTCGATGAGGGGATCGAAGTCCGTTGCCTTCTCATCACCGGCGAGGACCCGGTCTTCTCGGCCGGCTACGACATTGGCGGAATACCCGCTGAAAGTTTCGAGACCGACGCCGAGGCGCTGGTCGCCCATCCTTTCACCGCCGCGCTCGATGCGATCGAGGCTTTTCCGTGGCCGACCGTGGCGGCGTTGAACGGGCATTGCCTTGGTGGCGCGCTGGAGATGGCAGTCACCTGTGACCTCCGGGTTTCCGCTCCGAAGGCAAAGCTTGGCATGCCTCCGGCCAAGCTCGGTCTGATCTACGGGCATACCGGACTGATCCGCTTCATCCGAACGATCGGCCTGCCGCGCACG
Source organism: Solirubrobacterales bacterium (assembly GCA_020438345.1). Classification (GTDB taxonomy): domain Bacteria; phylum Actinomycetota; class Thermoleophilia; order Solirubrobacterales; family 70-9; genus 67-14. The sequence goes on from JAGQUU010000240.1 coordinate 3,736, forward strand.
AGAGAACTCTTCTTCACCGGCGACATGCTGAGCGCCGCCAGAGCCGACGAGATCGGCCTGGTCAACCGCGTGATGACCGAGGCCGGCGAAGGTTTCGAAACCGGGGCAATCGAGTTCGCCGCCGGCATCGCAGCCAATGCCCCGCTCTCGATGAAGGGCAACAAGCAGGCGATCGGGACTATCACGGAGAACCCGGTCCTCTCCGAAGATCAGGTCCGCGAACTGGTCACCCTCCGCGAATCCTGCTTCAGCTCCGAGGACTTCCTCGAAGGCATCACGGCTTTCGGAGAGAAGCGCAAGCCGGAGTGGACCGGCCGCTAGCGGCCACGTCGCGACTTCGTCCGGCTGGCAGAAGCGTTCCGGGCCAGATAGCTCTCACCCCTGCGAAGAATGACGGTGCTCTTCTTCACGAAATCCCGCACCTCCACCACACCCTCCCTCACGCTGAAAAGACTCCCGTCACAACGATCCGCCGACAGCCAGATCGTGCCCCGAACCCCCGCCGCGCCCTTGTTGCCCTTCGTCTTGAAACGGCCCTTCCCACTCCCCCAAAGCCGCCGCAACACCAGCTTGCTCCTTGGCTTCCCGCGCTTGCAGACCTGATTTCGCTTCAAACCTCCGGTCAGGCTGAGAAGCACAAGCGTCTCACCACGTTTCTGGCTGACCTTGAACGTTCCCGCCCAGAACCTGGCCGATTGGAACACCTGATCACCCGGGTTCGCCGAGGTCAGCTCAACCCGCCCTCCCGAAGCGTTGATCGTAGAGCCAACCGGAATCTCCGTCTCGCCGTCCAGTACCTGGCGGCTCCCGCCGGGAAAGGTAACTACGATCCGGCCGTCTTCTGGCTCCGCGATGAAGGTCTTGCCGTTTACAGCGATTGCCCTTACCCGTTTCGGGGCTTCAATGGTCGTTATCGGATCGAAGCCGCTTGCGGCAAAGCAGGCAGAAAACTCAGACGTGCCGTCAACGCCTGTGGCTGTGGCCGTTATCTGCCGGAGACTGGAATCATCGAGTGGCAGATCAAGCACAAACTGATTGACCCCTGCCTGTTCGAAATACCGGGGCAAGGTTCCGAGGAAGACTTTACCTTCACCGTGACCAGAGGGATCGCAGGCTGATGACGCATAAAAGTCAATTGCCACTCCTCCTGCGGCCGGCAGATCGATCTCACCTTCTACGCGAATTCCGGCACCGCTCGCCTGGGCCGACTTCAGGACCGGGAAGTTCTGCATGCCGTTGGGACCGGTGTCGGCATCCAGCGGATCGTTGGCACTGACTCCATCGGCCCTCAGGTCAATGCCAAGACCGGCGTTGGAGTGGATTGAAGCTTCGGCGAAGTCGTTAGCCGTCGAGGTCCCCTCCACCCTGATTCCGGGCCCGTTATTGAACGCAATGGCATCGGCCTTCGACTCGACTCCGCTCGTTCCGCTTTCGAGGAGCATCCCGCCTTCGCCGTTGCCCAGGGGGGAGCGGTCGGCTCGCATGCCGATTTTGTTGTTCTCCATCGAGACCCCGGCGGCTCCCGTCATACGGATGCCCCAGCCGAGGATTCCGGCGATCACATTTCCGGCGCCGGCTTCGGGACCCCCGATACGCATGTCCGGAACCGGACCGGTCAAGCGAATCCCGGACTGACCGGAGGCTTGATGGGCCGGGTTCGACGGATCAGTCCCTATGTAGTTGCCGAGGATCGCGATCTGACTGCCACCGGTGACAAGTACGTTGTCGGTCAGGCTGCCGACAATGACATTTGCGTCTCCGGGTGTGGTGCCGCCGATGGTCACGCCTCCGCTCGAAACCGAGATTCCGATCTGGTTCCGGGGCACGATCCCGGAAGAGTCGCCGATCTGGTTACCCCGCAGAACCGTGCCGGCCGCATTACCGGTGACCCGCACCGCCGGCGCCTGGGTGAAACCGGTCAGCTTCAGCCCTTGTACCGTCACTGGCCCGGCGAGATTAAGTCCGGGTACCGGCGTGAGATTGAACCCGCTGAGCTCAACCGTCGGTGAGCCGGCAGTGGCGCCGGGGGCGCTTGTGCCATCAATCGTCACCGGGGTGCTGAGCGAGGGCAGGCCACTGCTCAAGCTGATCGTCCCGGCAACCTTGAAGGTGATCGTTTTCGGTTCCGGATTCTGGTTCGAACCGATGATCGCGTCGCGCAACGTGCAGGTCGAATCACAGATCCCGTCACCATTGTCGGCGAGACTCTTCACCTCAAAGCTCGGCGGAGCCGGCGTAGCGGTGATGCAATTGCCGAACTCGGAAACCGAGCCATCTGGCGACACGGCCACCGCGGAGATTTTCCCTTTGCCGAGCGGTATCGGCGCCACCACGGCCTGGACCGGCGCTTCACCGTTTCCTGCGGAAGTAACCGACACCTCGCCGAGCGAGATCTCGCCTTCACCGAAGCCTGGAACATCACATTCGGAGTTGGCGAAAATCCTGATTCTGAACGTCTGGCCGGGAGTCGAATCCAGAAGACCGGTCACCTCGACCTGGTTCTTGTCGAAGACTGCGGCATCTATATAGGGTGAGTTCTGAAGGCCGTTTGGGCCGCTGTCACCGTCACCAGGATCATTGCCCGTAACGCCGTCACCGCCCAGGTCGATCCCGAGGCCGGTATTCGTATGGATGCTGGACCGTGAGAAATCGGCCCCCTCGGACTGGTTCCCTGTGATTTCCACCCCGTCGCCGCCGTTCCTGGCTATCAGGTCATCGCTGGAAGTGATCCCCTGCGAATTTTCCAGCTTGAGCCCGTCCCCGGTGTTTCCATAGACCTGGTTCAACTCAAGGCTTGAATTGGCGCTGTCCACAAGGCGAATACCAGTTCCGTTCGGGATCAGCGGGACACCTGTCGAATACAAGCCGATCCGGTTCTGCTGGATTGCCAGACCGGAAGCGCCGGTTGCGAATATCCCGTTCCCGCTGTTGCCGGCAATCTGGTTGTTTGTGATTTCTCCCCCGGCCGCCGGGGCCAGAACCCTGATTCCGGTTCCGTTCGCCATCGCGGATCGTCCGTCCAGGTTGGTCCCGATCTTGTTCAGTTTGATCTTGGCGTCATGACCTTCAAGCAGAACCCCGGCGATCTTGTTGCTGGAAATCAGGTTGTTCTCAATCAGGACACGATCCGCAAGGACGTGAACGCCTATCCCGTTGCCGTGTGCCGGTGAATACGGGTTCCCGAGCCAGCTGCTTCTGATGATCGAATCGTCTGCCTCCGGCTCAATCCGAATCGCTGTCCCGACGTGAGCAGCCTGATAGTCGTAGGTGCTGAAGGCAATTCCCTGAATCGTGGAGGGGCTGGCCAGGACTAGCGCCGGACTACTCAGGTAACGGTTGTTGGCGAGGCTGACCACCGGCGTCCCGGGGCTTGCGCCCGGCGCGCTCAGCCCGTCGATCGTGACCGGGTTGACAACTGTCGGTAGCGGTGACACCGGACCCAGGTCCCCGGCAACCTCGAAGGTGATCGTGTTCAGGTCAGGGTCGCGGTTTGCCTCGTTGATCGCCTCACGCAGGCTTCCGGCTCCGCCCGTATTGAGATTGGTCACCCGGTAGTCTGGATCGGCCGGGTTCTCGGCATCCAGCGCCTGGACACAGGGCCCGAATTCGGATGTGGAACCACCCGGGTTCGTGGCCAGCGTCGAAACATATTCCGCGCCCGGCGGCAGCGGATCCACATCCAGATCGAAGTGGGCGGAGCCATTCTCGTCGGTCAGCACCTGGACTTCACCGAGCAGGTACTTGCCCTCACCGTAGCCACGTGGATTACAAGCCGGGTTCGCATAGAAGCCGACCCGGAATTCGGTTTCGGGAGTGGACTCGAGGATCCCCTCGATCGCAGTTTCCGTGTCACCCATGCGGGCCGAGGAAATCTCCGGGAAGTTCTGACGGTCGTTGGCGCCGGTATCGGCGTCCAGGGGATCATTCGGGGTCACCCCCGTTCCATCGGGCTCCAGGTCGATACCGAGACGCTGATTGGAGTGAATGTGAGTCGCGGTGAGATCGACCCCGGTCACCTGGGAACTCACCGAGATGCCCTGCTGCTGGTTGAAGGCCACAGTGTTGCCTTCCATCACGAAGCCTGGCGGTGCCAGGTTCAGGTTGATCCCGTTCAGGTTCGGGATCGGGCCGGAACCATCGGGAGTGGTTCCGATCAGGTTGTCGGTCACCTCGATCGGGTTCCCGGTGGAGAGGCTGAGACCATGCTGGTTGCCAGAAATGACATTGTTTTCGATGACTGTGTTGCTGGGTGCGGATTGAACGCCTATTCCGGTTCCGGTGAACGCAGGATTGACCTCGGCGACCCCGGTGTTCCCGATGTAGTTACCGACGATTTTCGCGCCCGTGCCCAGCCTGAGCTCGATCTCGTTGTTATTGCTGCCAATGAAAATGTTCCTCTTTGCCGCCGTGTAGCCACCGATCATCACGTTGTTAGCCTGGTTTATGAGTCCGTACCGGTTGACGACTCCTCCGGTTCCGGTTTGACCGAACGTGCTGCTTTCAACGATTGACCCGGCTGCTCCGGGATACAGGTACAGCCCCACGCCCTGCTTGAACCAGGCAATCCTGATGCCCCGGAATGTCAACTGGGCGTAGACCTTCAAAGCCGTGGCCGACGGAACGCTCACGCCGCTAATCCCGACGCTCGGGGCGTCGGGAGCCCAGCCCGGAGCCGTCGTCCCATCCATCGTCAACGGAGTACTGATGTTGGGCAGGGCCGAATTGACGGCGATATCACCGGAAACCGAGAAGTTGATCGTCGACTGCTCGCCATCGCCGTTCGCCGCTGTGATCGCTTCCCTGAGCGTGCATTCCGTGACATCGCAGACGCCGGTGCCCGGGTCGCCAAGGGTATTCACGTCGAAAGTGGCCGCATCCGCCCTGCCGGAAAAAATGCCAGCCAGTACCACCGCCAGGACGACGCCCCATAGCCTCCATCCCGAGGCCCTCCCCGATATCCGGCCAATGAAATCCATTCCAGTCAGACTCAGCCTCCGAAACCGATTGTCCCAGATCGGGCCGACCTTGACAAGAAGCGGAATGGGACTGACTGAAGGCCGACGGTGCTGTTCACTTCCCAAGAAGCCTGCTGGGCGCGATTTCTTCCCTCCGGCTCCGCTATGCTCGCCGCGATGAGGGCGGCAAGGGAATTGAGCGACGCCGAAATCGCGGCACGATGCAGGGAGGGTGACGAAGCGGCCTGGTCCGAACTCGTTGACCGCTACTCCAGGTACATCTACGCGATCCTGACCCAGGCATATCGTCTTTCCCATCACGAAGCGGAAGACGTATTCCAGGAAGTCTTCAGCCGGGCCTTCGACAAGCTCGATTCGCTTCGGGACGATGCGGCGATCAAGCCCTGGCTTGCGCAGATGGCGAGGAGAGCCGCGATAGACCGGCACCGAAGCTCTGGCCGTGAAGTGCCGGCAGAGGAGATCCTGGAAGGCCAGGTAGACCGGGAAATCGAACGCCTGGACGAAGCACTGAGCCTCCAGCAGGCTATGGAGATTCTGCCCGAGCACTGCCATGAGATCATCGACCGCTTTTTTGCCAGGGATGAGAGCTACCGGACGATCGGCGGCGCCCTGGATATCCCACCCGGGACGATCGCCAGCCGGATTTCCCGCTGCCTCGGCAAATTGAAAGATCACCTGAGCCAGGCCGAAGGTGACGCTGACGTAACGCTGGGAAGAAAGTGAGAAACGGCTCCGTCCGGTAGGCAGATGACCTTGTCCGATCAACCTGAATCAGATTTCACCGAACGGCTCCGGGCTCTTCCCCCGGCGCCCGACGACTGGGTTGAAGCCGCCAAGGAGATCCCCCGGATGCGACGGCAGATCAACGAGATCCTGCCCCACCTCGGGGAGCTCGCCACCGACCGGGCAGCAGAGACAGCCGAACTCGAAAGCGCGATCGAAGCAGCAGGCTTTACCCCGGAACCGGCCCTTGTGGCTGAACTCCGCCGCCGCCTGGCCGACACCTGAAGCTCCGGGTCACCGGGAATTCAGCTCAGGCCGAAGCAGGCCCGCGCTCAACAGAAGGGTTGCACCCGGCCGAAGGGTCGTACCCGGCCGAAGGGCCGTGCTCAGCCGAGCAGGGCGAAGGCCGCTTTGCTCGATTCAACTGCGGCCGCGAGTTCGGCTTCAGCGCTATCAAGTGTGGACCCCCCGGAAGTAACGAGCAGGTTCGCCTTGATCAGCACCGTGGCAACCCGGCTTCCGGATTCAGCCAGAACCGTTGCTGAAACTGCATCCGGTTTGAGTTCATCGGGTGCGATCCTCGCAACATTCGAAGCGAGCTCCGAGGTGTCGGCCCCGGCACCCGAAATAAGGCCCAGCGTTTGGAGTGATTCCTTCATCGCTTCGCCGATCCGGTGATCCCGATGGCCCGGATCTTCGATCCGGGCTTCCAACTCCTGGCGCGCCGCCTCGTAGTGGTCGCGGTTCCGGCCGACCAGATTCACCGCCCGCGACCTGAGACTCTCAGCCTGGACTATGAAGCCCGTGGCCTCGACCTGCGGGTCCAATGCCTTGGCGACCGAGCAGGCAAGGGACGCCGCTAGGGCAACCGAAAGCGCAGCAGCGGAACCGGACGCAAGGCTGTGCTCCGGGGCGCTGGATTCCTTGAGGATGGCGCCAAGCGAATATTCCAACACGCCTTCCGAACTCTCCGCTCTCACCATTGAACCATCGTATGTGCTCTCGGGGCAATCGAAAACGGGCCGGACGAACCAATCCCTTGGAGGCCCGACCCCGGCAATCCCTGCCCCGGCACCGTCGATCCCTGACCTGCCGCCCGGAACGCGCCTTGATGACGCCGCTCCGGTGTCCAAACCGGTTCCCTCGTAAAGCTGCAGGGGCCCATGTTCACCTGACGGGAATTCGCGCGGCCTTCTTCCCTTGACCCGAAAATTTCCATCAAGCGGGTTCCCTGTCTCACCACGCCGGCTCAGCGTTGATCCGCAATGCTCCAGAGCCTCACCGGTTTGCTGCGTCCCCGGATTTCCTGCTCGCCCACGTCAACCAGGTCAGCCGGCGGGCTGGTCAGTGCGATCCGCGTCGCTTCGGAGAGCAGGAGATCATGTGGAGAGTCGCTGGTCAATGACTCGAGCCGGGAAGCAGTGTTGGTCGTATCACCGATCGCGGTGTACTCGATCCGCCTTGTGGAACCGACCTGTCCGGACATCACCGGTCCGCTGTTCAGGCCGATCCCGATCCGGAAACCGACCCCGAGGCCCTCTGCCCGGACCCATTCGTTGAACTCATCCAAACGGGCGCCAACCATCGAGCGGGCGGCCCTGAGCGCGCGGTCGGCATGGTCTTCCTGCCCAATCGGGGCGCCAAAGACAGCCATGATTCCGTCCCCCATGAAAGCAACCAGGGTGCCGCCCTGGTCCATTATCTCGTCACTCATCAGCGTGAGATAGCGGTTCAGGACCAGGATGACCCGATCCGGATCCAGCGATTCTGCGAAAGCGGTGAAGTCCCGCAAGTCACAGAACAGAACAGAACACTCCCGCCTCAGACCACCGAGTCGCAGGTCTTCATCGGTCCGTTCAAGCACATCGGAGACCACCGATTCCGGGACGAACCGGGCAAATGTGTCGCGTACCCGCTGGCGTTCGAAGGCCGAATCCATATAGCTGACTGCGAGCGAACCCAGGACCCCGAAGGCAAGGCCCGACAGGGGCCCGGTCACCGGGAGGATCGTGCCGCTCCCGAACGCGAGCTGGACGATCAACAGGTAAAGGCCGGCCACCGCAACCGCGAGACCGATAGACGGCACAGGACCGAAGCGGAACATCAGGGCCGGGGCAGCGGCCGAAAGCAGAATGATCAGCAACAGGTCGACAAGCCCGCTGGACGAACTGAGCGGGAAGCCATGCTCTGCGGTCCAGATCCCGTTGGCCTGGATTTCCGGGCCGGACATCAGGTCGTGGCCGGAAGTGGAGGTCGGATGCCGGTCCTGCAAGGAGGGGGCCGAACTACCGACAACGACGGTCTTGCCCCGGAAAACCCCGGGTGGGAGTTCACCGCGCATGGTCATCGAAAACGGGACCGTCCGGATCGTTCCGGGTGGACCCCGGTAGTCGATCCAGGCCGATCCGTCCTCGGTGAAGGCTCTCCGGCTGATTGGCTCTCCCAGCAGTTGCTCGGCAACGGCGACCGGGAACGAGACGAGCCCATCCGTCTCGTAGGGCATTTTGCGGATCGTTCCGGACTGGTCAGTATCGACGATCGTGCTTGCAGCTCTCGCATCGAAACGCCGCAGCACATCCTCTCCACCGAAGACATTCGAGTTGCCGTTCTCGTCCACTTCTGTTGTGGAGAGCACCACGCCTCCCATCCGGCCGACCGCTCGAATCAGCGCATTGTCTTCCTTCGGAATCGTGGGTTCAGTGAACTGCACGTCATAGGCGACCTCAGCCGCCCCGGCCTTCCGAAGCTGATCGATTACCCGGCCGTGGAACGACCTCGGGAAGGGCCATTGTGCGCCCAGGTCGTTGAAGGTCCGATCATCGATATCGACGATCACCACATCATCAGGCGCCCCCTGGCTGCCCCTGATCTCGAACCGCTGGTCAACGCTGTCCAGCTCAATCTCACGCAGGATTCCGGCTCCCCACAGGGTCATCGCGATCACGGACGACAGCGCAGCCACCAGGATCAACCAGATTGCCTTCCTCCCCGGGAGCGATCCAGCTCTCATGGTGGGAAACTACCGCGTCAACCGGAAAGCCCGGCTCGAAGGCGGAGAATGCGCTCGACCGCCCGCGTGAAACGGGAACGGTCCAATTTGCCGTTGCGGAGCCGGAGAGCGATCGCTTCTTCGCCTTTCCCGGCCGACTGCCAGTCGCCATAAAGCAGGATGTCCATGCCCGCCGCTGCGGCAATGATCGCAGTCCGCTTCGTCCCACCGAAGTCATTGACCGCGACTGTTCCCATCGCATCGGTGATCGTCACACCCTTGAATCCGAGTCGCTGGCGCAGTTCGCCCTGGACAATCTTCGGTTCAAAAGCGGCCGGCCGCGGTCCGAGGGCCGGATAGATCGCGGTGCCGACCATGATCAATTTCCCTTCCGCTGCAATGAAGGGCTCGTAAGGGGCCATGTCAACGTTGCGCAAGGCGGCCCTGGAAAGCCTTATCCGCTGAACCGCGAAATCGGTGTTTTCGCCTGCGGCACCAAGCCCGGGAAAGTGCTTCGCGGTGGCGGCGACACCGGTCCGCTGCAGTGCGTTGGCAAAGGGGATCGCCGTGGCATTGACCTTTCGGACCGTCGAGCCGAACGCCCGGTCGGTGTCGGCGATCACGCCACCAGGTCTTGCCACATCAAGCACCGGGGCAAGATCGACATTGATTCCCGCATTCTTGAGGTTTCTTCCGGTCAAGGTACCCTGGCGCCGGGAGAAAGCCGCGCCGCGGGCACCCATCTGTTCGGCTGACGCATTCGGCGCGCCGGAGAGCCGCTTGACCAGTCCCCCTTCCTGATCAACCATGATCAAAAGCGGGTAACGCCGCAGGCCGGCAGGTCGCGGCACCGCCTGGATCGAAGCGGTCAATTTCCGGATCTGACGGCGCGATCCCAGATTCGCGGCGAAGAGGATCACCCCGCCGATCGTTCCGGCCCGAATCCGCCGCTTGACCACAGCCGGGAGGCTCCGCCCGCTGAATCCGACGATGATTCTCTGACCTGCCATCTGGTGTGGAGTCAACCCTTCGGAGAGACTCGATGTGACCCCTTCAGGCTGGGCGGCCCCCGCCGGATCGCTCCGCTTCTCGCCCGAAGAAGCGATCAGGAAGCCGATAAGGCAGAAAAGTAGAGGCCCGGCCAGGGCCAGTCGGCGCGCGGACGATTTTCCGAGAAGAGAAGCCACAATTCGATCATACGCAGGTCGATTGGCCCGCTTCGATGACATCCAGGTTCCGGTCGCCGGGCTCCACCCTCATTCCGTCGTTCTCGAGGATCCCGGCAACACCCTCAAGGTCCTTCGGCATCGCCTCTGCCGAAAGGATTGCCCGGGCAACGACGCCGCGAACGGCCTTGGCCATATGCGAGACAGCTTTTCGTTTGCCGTCAACTTCGGTGAATCCCCGCACCGTGACCAGACTCGCATGCTTCGGCTTCCAGGCTGCGGAGTAAGCGCCGGAACGCATGTCGAGAACCAGGCCTTCCGTCTCGTCGTACCCGGCCCCCTCCATCGCCTCTGCCAGCGAGGTCCGCCAGTAGGCAGGCAGCCCGCCAATCCCCGGCAGTTTCGCTTTCATCGAGAAGCGGTAGTAGGGAATCCGGTCGCCAGGAGCGATAAATCCCCAGAGAGCCGATGAAATCAGAAGATGCTTGCCGGCCCGGCGCCTGCCTTTCGCGGAAAGCGTGTCAAACCCCAGACGGTCGTAGAGCACGCCGGTGTACACCTCGGAGGCCGGTGCGACCGGAGCGGATTGCAGTTCGGCATTCCGGGCGATTTCCCCGGCCTGCCCGGGTGAGATTCCCAGAGCCTCGACCGCCTTCTTCTCCGGACTCTTCCCCAGCCTCTCCAGCGCAGCAATCAGTTCGGACCGCTTCGCCCCAAGCTGCTCCGCAAAGGCGAGCGAGCCGAGGTTGAATCGAGCTTCAGCCGAGGGGGAAGATTTCCCTTCTGAAGGTGGGAGCAGGATCAGCATCGGTGGAAAATCTACTCAGGCATGGGGGCCGGTGGCGTAGCTACCCGGCGTTCCCGCCACCCGATTCAGGCCGAGATTAGACCCTGATCAAGGGCGTATCTCACCAGTTCGGCCCGGCTGCCGAGCTCCAGTTTCTTCTGGATGCTTGCCCGGTGGCTTTCAACCGTCCTGACGCTGAGAAAGAGCTTGTCCGCGATCTCCGAGTTGGTGTGTCCGAGGGCGATCAGCCTCATCACTTCGACTTCACGGTCGCTGAGTGTGCGACCGCGGCGGCCTTCCGCCTTGTCTTTGTCAGCGAGGTGCTGGTAGAGCGATGGCTGGAGGTAAGTCTCTCCTTCGGCGGCACGTCGCACGGCCAGCACGAGTTCGGTGTCGGCCGCCTCCTTCAGCACGTAGCCGGTCACTCCGGCCTGAAGGGCCTGCCGGGCAAACGCGGGCTCGTTGCGCATGGTGAGGATCACGATCCTCGTCTCCGGCGAGGCTGCCTGGATGTCGGGGATCGCTTCAAGGCTCGGGCGGCCTGGCATGTTCAGATCAAGAACGAGAACCGTCGGCTTGTGGGCGCCGACATACCGGACAGCATCATCGGCAGTCCCGGCTTCCGCCACAACCTCGATATCGGCCTCCGATTCAAGCAGCACCTTCAGGGCCGACCGCACGACCGCGTGGTCATCAACTAGAACAAGTGTCAGCCTTGCCCCGGTTTCCGGTCCCGATTCCACTCTCGGAAGGCTACCTCTCCGGGAGCATGCCGTTTGCGTATCTTTCCGCAGACTTCCGCCAGGTCGTATGTTTCACCCGCATGGAATCCTCGATTCGACAGAAACGACTGTGACGCTCGACGAAGCAAGACTACGCAGGTTGATCGAAGTCGGCCGCAATCTTGTGGTCGAATCCGACCCGGAAGCGGTAATCAACGATGCCCTCGAAGCTGCCCGTGAATTGACCGGGGCCCGTTATGCGGCACTCGGTGTGTTGGACCGCCGGCGGGCCAGCCTCGAACAGTTCCTGACCAGAGGAATCGAGGACAGCCTGAGGGCGCAACTCGGTCATCCCCCGCTGGGAGGTGGTGTGCTTGGCCTTCTGATCGAGGAGCCCGAGCCCCTGATCCTCGATGACGTCAGTCACCATCCGCGTTCACAGGGATTCCCTCCGGGTCATCCACCGATGAAATCGTTCCTCGGAGTGCCGGTCAAGATCCGCGGTGAATCCTGGGGGAATCTGTACCTGACCGAGAAGGAGACC
>JAGQUU010000241.1 GCA_020438345.1 Solirubrobacterales bacterium
CTCCGGATCAGGCCTGCCGATCACTGCGGCTTCGAGAATCCCCGGATGTTGAAGGAGTACGTCTTCCACTTCTCCCGGGATCACGTTCTCGCCGCCGCTGATGATCATTTCGTCGGTTCGACCCTGGACATACAGGAATCCGTCCTCATCGATCCGGCCGACATCCCCCGTATGAAGCCAGCCATCCGCATCGAGTGCACCGGCTGAAACGGTCGGTCCCTGGACGAGTATCTCCCCTCCCTGGATCCGGAGGTGGGAAGTCAGGAGCGGACGACCCACGGACCCCACCTTGCGCCTGGCTTCCGCCACTTCGAGCGTGGTCACCTGCGAGCAGGTCTCGGTGAGGCCGTATGTCTGGATCACTCTGGCACCCCGATCAAGGGCCTCACGGAGAGCGCTTTGCGGAACGGGACCACCGCCGACCAGGATCGCCCGTGGTGCCGAAAGGTCAACGCCATCGTTGAGCAATCGCAGCAGCATGGTCGAGACCAGGGAGATGACAGTCACCCCGTCCTCCTCGATCGCCTGAGTTATCGCTGAAGGTTCGAATCGATCCTGGAGCACCATCGCGGTGCCATAGATCACTGACCGCATGACGATCGAAAGGCCGGAGATGTGACTGGTCGGCAATGCACAAAGCCAGCGGTCCGATGGGTCCACGCCGATGTTGAAAGCGGATCCCATGGCACTGAACAGGTGGTTCCCGTACGAGAGCGAAACCGTGTGGGGCATGCCGGTTGACCCGCTGGTCAGGATGCGGCAGTGCGGATCGGACATATCGTGCTCTCCGAGCAGGGGCAGGTCCGCTTCGGTCTGGGTCAGCTTTCCGGGATCGTCCAGATCGACCGAAACGCCGCAGGATTCGATTGCCCGGGCGCGTTCTTCCGATGACAGCTTCGGGCTGATCGGCAGAAGGACCGCACCGGTCTTCATGAGCGCGTGGATGAGGATGATCTTGTCGCGACCCGGCCTCATGTTCATCGCCACCGTGGCGCCGCGACGAACGCCCCAGGCCGCAAGGCGACGTGCCGCCTGGGCTGATTCATCTTCAAGCTGCGAGTACGTCATGGATTCACCATCCGCGATCAGGGCGATGCGGTCGGGGCAGCTCTGTGATCTCTGTGCCAGCCAGTTATCGAGTTTCAATTGACCTCGTTTATCGTAGGCACCCGGAATTCTTGCGATCCGCGCGCCAGATTGGCCGCCGCCCCACGAACGGAGTATTGGACTTGCCCGAAAGACACCGCAACGCGCCCCCCGAAGAGACGCTTTACGAGCCAATCGAGTGGCAGCCGGCCGGAGCTTACTCGGACATCCTCTACGAGAAGGCGGAGGGCATCGCCAAAATCACAATCAACCGGCCCGAAGTGCGGAATGCGTTTCGCCCGCAGTGTCTGGCCGAGCTACGCGATGCTTTCGAAAAGGCCCGGGATGACATCGAGGTCGGATCGATCATCTTCACGGGTGCGGGAACCGAAGCTTTCTGCTCCGGCGGCGATCAGAGGATCCGCGGTGATGATGGTTACATCGGCGATGACGACGTAGCCCGGCAGGGAATCGGACGGCTGGACGTGGGGGATCTCCACGTACAGATCCGGCGAACCCCCAAACCTGTGATCGCCATGGTTGCCGGATACGCGATCGGCGGTGGCCACATTCTTCACCTGGTCTGCGACCTGACCATTGCCGGCGACAACGCCCGCTTCGGCCAGACCGGCCCCAGGGTCGGCAGCTTCGATGGTGGTTTCGGTGCCAGCCTCCTGGCCCGGAACATCGGCATCAAGAAGGCAAAGGAAATCTGGTTCCTCTGTCGGCACTACACGGCCGAAGAGGCACTCGACATGGGACTCGTCAACGCTGTCGTGCCGGTTGAGGAACCTGAGAGGGAAACCGTGGCCAGGTGCCGCGAGATGTCGCACCTTTCGCCGCTTTCGCTGCGCCTGCTCAAGTCGAGTTTCAACGCGGAGGAAGACGGCCTGACCGGGCTTCAGCAGCTCTCGCATGACGCCACGCTCCTCTTCTACATGTCGGAAGAAGGCCAGGAAGGCCGCAATGCCTTCCAGGAAGGCCGCAGTCCTGATTTCGACAGGTTTCCGAAACGTCCGTGAGGATCTGGCTGAACGCGGCAAGACCGCGCACGCTCCCGGCCGCCGTCGCACCGGTTCTGGTCGGCACCGCCGCAGCCGTGTTCGTGGTCGGGGACCTGCCGCGCTGGGGAGGTTTCCTCGCGGCCCTGGTTGCCAGCATCCTGATCCAGATCGGCACCAACCTGGCCAACGACTATTCGGATGCGAGGCGTGGCGCCGATTCGGCTGACCGGCTGGGCCCGGTCCGGGTCACCTCGGCCGGGCTGGTTACCCCACGGAGAGTTCTCACCGCGACCTGGATCGCCTTCGGACTGGCCGGATTGCTCGGCCTTTACCTGGCCTGGCTTGCCGGCTGGATCATCATTGTTGTCGGTGTGGTTTCGATCGCCGCCGGGTTCCTTTACACGGGCGGTCCCCGCCCCTATGGCTACGCCGGGCTGGGCGAGGTGTTCGTTTTCCTCTTTTTCGGACTGGTCTCCGTCAACGGTTCCTTCTACGTTCAGCTTGAGGAGCTGGGCTGGCTGCCATTCGGACTGTCGGCCGCGATCGGCCTGCTTTCGACCGCGATCCTCGTGGTCAACAATGTGCGTGACATCGACTCCGACCGGCGTGCCGGCAAGAACACCCTGGCTGTGAAACTGGGCCGCGAGAAGACCCGACGGCTCTATGTTTTTCTGGTTCTCGCCGCCTTTTTCGTCCTGGCCCTGACCATTGTGCTTAACGGAGGTCCATGGCTTGCCTTGATCGGACTGGTTGCGATTCCGATGGCCCGCGATCCGATCGCCGCTGTGACGGGCCGGACCGACGGGCCCTCGTTGAACAAGGCTCTTTCCGGGACGGGCGCCGTGCTCGGGGTGACCGCAGTGCTGACCGCGGTCGGA
>JAGQUU010000242.1 GCA_020438345.1 Solirubrobacterales bacterium
CTTCGTCACTTCCGGTGACCGGGCCGAGCTGATCGTGGTCTGGGCCAGCCTCGACCGTTCCGTCGGCCGGGCGGCGATCAAGTCCTTCATCGTCGAGCGCGACAACCCGGGCCTGAAGCTGGACCGGCTTGAGCACAAGCTGGGAATCCGGGCTTCGGACACAGCCAACTTCACCCTGCAGGACTGTCGGGTGCCGAAGGATGCCCTGCTCGGTTCACCGGATGTTGATGTGAAAAAGGGTTTCGCAGGGGTGATGAAGACTTTTGACAACACCCGCCCCCTCGTCGCCGGTATGGCGCTGGGTGTGACCCGGGCAGCGCTCGAGGAAACCAGGCGTCAGCTTCAGGCCGCCGGCGTGGAGATTGATTACGACTCCCCCGCCCTTAGCCAGCCGGCCGCAGCGGCCAGGTATCTCGAGATGGAAGCTGACTATGAGGCTGCCCTGATGCTGACCATGCAGGCCGCCTGGATGGCCGATAACAAGAAGCCAAATTCGCTTGAAGCCTCAATGGCCAAGGCGAAAGCGGGACGGGTCGGGGTCGATGTGACCCTCGGCTGCGTCGAGCTCTGTGGCGCCACCGGCCTCGGCGAGACAGAATTGCTGGAGAAATGGTCACGGGACGCGAAGATCCTTGACATTTTCGAGGGAACCCAGCAAATACAGCTCCTGATCGTCGCCCGTCAACTCCTCGGCAAGACCTCGGCCGAACTCAAGTAGTCATCGCGTCTGTCTCGGGCGGCCGTGACCAGGGTCAGCGCCGCCCGAGGGCCAGACCGGCCTCGACCAGACCGGGATCCGTCCGGGTCCGCCTGTGGTCAGAAGACGTTCCAGACGACCCCGACTGACTGACGGGTCAATCAACAATGCACAAAAGCGCAAATGATGGGACAATTTCATGACCAAACCTTCGTCAATCCGCCTTCAAACGGGAGAAAACCTTGGGTCACTACAAGAGCAATGTCCGGGACATCGAATTCAACCTCTTTGAGATGTTCGACACCGACGAGGTTCTGAAGACAGGTGCCTTCGGCGATCTTGACACCGACACGGTCAAGATGATGCTCGAAGAAGCCTCGAAGCTGGCCGAAGGGCCCGTCGCAGCGGCATACGAGTCTTCCGACCGCGTCCCCCCGACCTTCGACCCGGAAACCCATGACGTCAGCCTCCCCGCAGACTTCAAGGATTCCGTCAACGCCTGGACCGAAGCCGGCTGGGACAAGATCGGCCTGCCCGAAAGCATCGGCGGAATCTCCACCCCATCCACCGTTGCCTGGTCAATCAACGAGTTCATGTGCGGTGCCCTGCCAGCCGGCTTCTTCTACCTGGCCGGACCGTCTTTCGCCAGCCTGCTCTACAAGAACGGCAACGAAGAGCAGAAGCACTGGGCCCAGATGGCGGTCGACAAGAACTGGGGCGCCACGATGGTCCTGACCGAGCCGGAAGCGGGCTCCGATGTCGGTGCCGGCCGCACCAAGGCAATCGACCAGGGCGACGGTACCTGGCACATCGAAGGTGAAAAGCGTTTCATCACCTCCGGTGACTCGGATGACCTTTTCGACAACATCTTCCACTACACACTGGCCCGTCCCGAAGGCGCCGGCCCTGGCACCAAGGGTCTCAGCCTTTTTGTCGTGCCGAAGTGGCACTTTGATTCCGAGACAGGCGAGCTCGGCGCTCGCAACGGTGTCAACGTGACCTCAATCGAGCACAAGATGGGCATCAAGGCCTCGGCCACCTGTGACATGGCTTTCGGAGACGGAGACAACCCGGCAGTCGGCTACCTGGTTGGTGACGTCCACCAGGGGATCCGGCAGATGTTCGATGTGATCGAGTTCGCCCGAATGATGGTCGGCACCAAGGCCATTGCAACCCTCTCGACCGGCTACCTCAACGCTCTCGAGTACGCAAAGGAGCGGGTCCAGAGTGCTGATCTCACCGAGATCATGAACAAGACCGCTCCCCGCGTGACTGTGATCCACCACCCGGACGTGCGCCGGTCGCTGATGACCCAGAAGACCTATGCGGAAGGCCTGCGAGCGCTTTATCTGTTCACCGCTCTCCACCATGACGCGGTCGCGGCGGAGGTCTCCCAGGGTGTTGACGCCGAGTTCGCGGCGAAGATAAACGACTTCCTGCTGCCAATCGTCAAGGGTGTCGGTTCGGAACGTGCCTACGAAATTCTGACCGAGTCGCTCCAGACCTACGGTGGCTCCGGCTTCCTGCAGGACTACCCGATCGAGCAGTACATCCGCGATGCCAAGATCGACAGCCTCTATGAAGGCACGACCGCGATTCAGGCCCAGGATTTCTTCTTCCGGAAAATCGTCCGCGACGAGGCCAAGTCGATCAATCACTTGCTCGAAAAGATGGATGAGACGGCCGCCGGCTCCGGTGCCGGCCTCGACCTTGAACGCGAAACGCTCGCCTCGGCGATCGCCAACCAGCGCGAGATGCTCAACACGATGATGGGCTTCCTCATGGGTTCCCAGGAAGATCCGAAGAGCATCTACAAGGTCGGCCTTGGTTCGGTCCAGTTCCTCAAGGCCTTCGGTGATCTGATCATTGGCTGGCTGCTGATCAGCCAGGCCGAGATTGCCGCCACGGCGCTCGAGAACGGTCCCGAAGAAAGGGACAGGGACTACTACGAGGGCAAAATCACCGGCGCGAAATTCTTTGCCCGAAACATGCTCCCCAACCTCGAGGCCACCAGGCTCGCGATCTCCCAGATCGATAACGACATCATGGAACTTGACGAGGTCGCCTTCTAGAAGGACCCTCTCGCTGTGCCTGCCCCGGGGCTCATGGCTCCGGGGTTCAGGCCAGCCAGAGAACCAGCGCGGCAGTGAGTCCGAGCGCGGTCACAACCATTGACGACCGGGCCATGAACTTTTCCCAGGTACCGGTGTAGCGGACGCTCTCAAAGAAGATCAGTCCCACCACATGCGCGACGTTGATCAGGAATGCGGCGATGGCGATAAGAAGGATCGCGGCGGCGCTGCCGGAAAGCGAACCTTCGTCGCTGGTTCCCGCGGCGACTGCGATCATGCCCAGGGCCACGGTACCAACCAGGCCAACCAGCACTCCGATTAGGTCCCTCTTCTTGAACGGAGGGACATTCCGGGTTTCCCGGATCACTTCTTCTTCGGTCTTCGTGTGGGCGGGGGCATGCTCTGAGGTGACAACCCGGGAGACCTCACCGGCGCTCGGATGGGCCACTCTGAGCAGCGTGACCGGCTGATGAAAGTCGGTACTGAGCCGATCCCAGATGCCCTTCTCGGCCGGGTCGGCTTCGCTGTCTACATGAGCAACAACAACGATCTCCTCCGCGGCAAACTCTGCCAGTCCGTCACCGATCGCAACCAGGGGATCGGAATCACCGATCTTTCCCCAGGCGCGAAAGCCCGACTCGTTCAGTTCCGCGATCACGGCAGCCATCCGGTCGGCCGCTTCGGGCACTACCCCGTCGACGTTGCCGAGTTCCTGATCGAGCCTGTTGTGGGCAATCGCCGGTGAGATGACCATGACCTCGACTGGTTCCCGGCCAAGGTCCAGATAGTTCTCCAACTCCAGCGCCAGATCCTTGCCCCGGAAGAGTTCGTCGGCAACAAGCAGAAGGCGATGTGAACTGCCATTCCCGGGTGAAGTCCGCTGTGAATCACCAGTGGTCGTTACGGAACCCATGTCTCATTAGTACCCGATCCGCCGGTCTTGAAACGGAAACCGATGCTGGCGGGGCTTCGAAAGAAGGCCGCATCGCGAACCTGACTAACGGCAGGTGAGAAACCCGGTGTAGGCAGCGATGTTGACCCAGCGGTGGCCGCCCCTGCCGGTCTTCTGCCTGAGCACGGCGTGCCGGTAGACGAAGATCGACTTCCCTTTTCGATTGCCGAAGTCGGGAACACAGCGAACCGGCTTCCAGGCGATGATCTTTGCGGCGCCTTCCCTGTTCGGCTTGCCCGGGAAGTTCGGGGAACTGTCGTGATAGATCCCTTTGCCTACCGCCCTCCGGGAACCCCAGCCTGTCCATTTGATGCTGTGGACCTGGCCACCCGCATTGGCGGTGAAATAGATGAAATCCGGATGTTGGCGTGCGGTTCCTGCCAGGTCCACCCAGAAAACCTTGCCGGACGAACTGGCCGACGTCGCCGGGCCCGCGAACATCAGGCAGACAACCACGGCTGCGAGTGTCCCGACCGCTCCAA
>JAGQUU010000243.1 GCA_020438345.1 Solirubrobacterales bacterium
CTCAGGATCCGGTGACGTTTACGTCGTTG
The DNA here is from genome assembly GCA_020438345.1 of Solirubrobacterales bacterium. Lineage (GTDB taxonomy): Bacteria > Actinomycetota > Thermoleophilia > Solirubrobacterales > 70-9 > 67-14. The sequence continues at coordinate 30 of JAGQUU010000243.1, forward strand.
AAGGATGATTCGGTGTTTGGGGACACGAATGGTGATGGGAATGGGTCTTCGCCGGCGGCTGGTGACTGGCCGGGAATCCAGGTTGGTTCGGATGGGGTAGTTGACCTTGATCAAACCACCATCAGCTACGCATCTACTGCTCTGTCTGTGTCTGGCGAACGAGAGAATTCGATCAATGGGCGAATCCTCCACTCCACCTACGGAATAGAGGCCGGGGATTCCGTGGTCGATGCTCGTAACGTTGATTGGGGTGATCCTTCGGGCCCTGCCCCGATCGGGACTGGCACTTCGATATCGGGTGAGGGAGTTGTTGCCGTTCCGTGGGTCGGGTACGAGCCTCTTCCGGATCCGGTTCTTGATCCTCCTAGCCCAATTGAACCTCAAGATACGACTTGTAGGGACGCAGTCTTTATCGGGTTGAGAGGTTCAAGCGAACAGCCGCAGGGTGATGCTGTCACTTCGACAGGCACATCCGACGAGTCGCTGATTGGAAATCGTCTCTCGCCGATCTTCGATCGGATGAAATCACGGCTCAAGCAACTTCGGGGTGAGGGTGCCGATATACGGGTCGTTGGCATTCGGTACCCGGCTCTACCGGTGCCCCTCACTAATTGGCGTGAGGATCTTCCCCCAATCGTTGGGTCAGGCGGCCGGTCGCTGCCATGGCAATTGGCCTTTCAGGTTCCTCCGTTTTGGAAGAGCATCCAGCAAGGTCGAAAGGAACTCAAGCAGGTGCTCGCGCGAGAATCCTCCCGATGCAAGTCGCACGGCGAACGCATCGTCATAGGCGGATATTCACAAGGAGCGCTCGCGGCGCATCTAGCGTTGGATGATCTGGCCGATTCTGGAGTCTTGTCCTCTTACTTGATTTCTGCAGTTGAATTCGTGTCGGATCCAGCAAGGAGAGGCGACGGAAGTGAGCTAAAGCTTGGCGATGCCCCGATCGACTCAGACGGTGTATATGAGTCGGTACTGGAAGCTCCGCATCTTCCATCGAGCCTCGTAACGAAGACAATGACTATCTGCCATAAGAATGATCCGGTCTGCGATTTTGCCGAAACTAATTCCCTCGGGGTAAAAGCACTCAATTACAAGGTAGTCCCCGCCTTGGGCGGGCCTCATACGACCTATCCGGTGGGTGATGAGCTGGATCCGCTTGGAGCGCACGCCGCAACACGGGTCAACCACGACCTCTGAACCGCCCCGGGTCGTGCGGAAACCAACTGCTTTGAGAGAGGATCGGTCAGATGTTCAGGTCGAAGCGGAAGGGTCTGCCAGCCGACCAAAGTGGGTCGTGTGTCGGGCGATACTACGCTGTGGGGAAGGAGTGGGGGCTGAACCCCCAACCTGGCCGCTTCCAGGGTTCAGACCGGAGAATCCGACGACTGGGAACCTACGAAACCAAAGGTCACAGGTCGAATCCTGTTGGGCGCTCTGCTCGCTAACGCTGCCCGGAGCATTCAAGAAAGCTGCGGGATCGACCTCATTTCCGAAGTCGATCCCGCTCCGAACTCCTACTTGTAACAACTCGGTGGCCGGCTGCCCGAACCGACGGGACAAACCCGCTCGACCTTCGATCCTTCGATCTGGAGCACCTCACGTGTGCCGCCCAGGCCGCCCCTGCTGTTGATGTCGAAATAGACCTTCGCTGTCTCCCCGTTCGACGTGATCGTCGTTACCTGACCTCTACCCAGATAACCGGGATGGGCCTCGGCGATGATGTGGTCGAGGATTTTCTGCATCCTGCTCTGGAAGAACGCGCGGGGACGATGCTTGACCGGGTGGTACCAGACCTTGCCGTTGCAGGTTGTTCCTCGGTCGAAGGTGGGAGTTACCCAGAAAGACTTCCAGTCGCTCCCCTTCTCGCAGGATGCCGACTGGAGCCTGGATTGTCCATACCTCCAGGTGCCGTCTGGCTTGTAGTTGATTCCCAGGTTGATTCCCGTGCGGGCGGGGGTTATTCCCCGGAGTTTGGTCGCTCCCGTAGCAGCGACAATGAGGGAACGGACTTCCTTCGCGGTGATCGTCCCATCTGTCTTGATTGCAGCAGTCGCGCCCAGTCCCTGTGTCCCGAAGAACGCAAGCACGGCTACGACTACTGCCGGCAGCATGAGTTTCTTGATTGACATCGTGCCTCTCTTTCCTTATGCCTGCGGAGTTAGCTGACGGGCTCGCGCGGAAAGAGGCCGCGCTACACAGATGCGATTCGCCCCAGGGACCTGGTCCCAATTGGTTCCCCCGCCCCGGTGCCTGACCGGGTTCGGCTTTGCTCATCTGATACTAGCCTTCTCCTAACATTCCTGCTGGCCTGAGCAGATCTCCGCCCGCCCGAAACCTGGAATGCAAGAGACCGGCACCCTACGAAGCCAAAGGCCACAGGTTCGAATCCTGTCGGGCGCGTTCGTGTCGCTGGCGGATAGGGTCGGTTTATGAGCGAAGTCGTGGTTGTGGCGATTCTGACGGTGAAAGAGGGCAAGCGGGAGGAGGCGATTGCCGGGATCACCCCGGTGATCGAGCAGACCCATGGCGAACCGGGCTGTATTTCCTATGCGCTCCATCAGGAAAATTCCGACCCGGACACTCTGGTCCTGGTCGAGCGGTGGAAGTCCCAGGAAGATCTCGACGCCCATTTCACGATGCCGTACATGGCCGACCTCGGGGCGCTCGCCGGCGAGGTGCTCGCCGAGCAGCCCCGGATCATCTTCAGCACCGGCCTCCCGGACGGAGACCCGGCCAAGGGCGTCCTCTGACAAGTTTTGTACAAATTGTGCCGATAAGTGTACAATCGGCATATGGCTACTCTTAGTACCAGCAAGGCCCGGGAGTCTCTCTCGGATGCGGTGGAGCTTTCGCAGAGCGAGGCGGTCTTTCTCGAAAAGCACGGAAAGCCTGCCGCGGTCATGGTCAGCTCCGAGCGCTACGAAGAAATGATGGATGCCCTCGAGGAAGTCGAGGACGTCGCAGCCTTCGACGCAGCGATGGCCGAGGAAGGACCCAACATCCCCTGGGATGAGGTCAAGGCCGATCTGGGCTGGGATTGAGCCGCTACCGGATCGAGTTGCGCCCGGCCGCGCTGCGGTCCCTGCGCAAACTCGATCCGCAGATCAGACGAAGGGTCCAGGGTGCGATCGCCCTGCTCGCCGATGACCCCCGGCCACCGAATTCGAAGAAGCTGAAAGGGCGGGATGCCTGGCGGGTCAGGGTCGGCGACTATCGGGTGATCTACACGGTCGAGGACGGCGTCCTTCTTGTAGTCGTTGTCTCGCTCGGACACCGGCGTGACATCTACGACCGCTGATCGATCCCAGTTCATTCGTTCTCTTCGGTGGCGAGACCGGGGAAGACCTGGAAGGCGATCTTCCGGATTCCTTCGATGAACTGTTCCGGTGTGGGCGGGTTGTCCGGGTCGGCGAGTTCGGGCGGGATGGTGAGTCCGGCCTCCTTCGCGTGCTCGAGCATCCCGCCGCCGGCCGTATTGCCCAGGGTGCTGAGCGCCTTGCCCATCTGGACCAGATCCAGGTGGAACTGTGGTACTGGCCGGGGCTCCGGGACCGGCCAGGTGTCCGGGTCGCGAGGAGTTTCGCGGGAGAGCAGGTGATCGAAGGTGGCCGCGGCCGCGTCCCGCTCGGTGAATGCGTCACCGATTCCCCAGACCTTGCGCAGGGTCGCGATCATCGAGGTGTGGCGGTGTTCCTCGTTGATCACGATCCCCTCGTCGACCCAGGGCGAGACGATGATCGCCGGCACCCGGTAGCCGGAACGGTCGAATTTGAAGTCCATCTGCCCGGCCGGTGCGTCGGGGTCCGGCGGGGGTACCGGTCCCGGTGGCACATGGTCGTAGGTCCCGCCCGGTTCGTCCCAGCCGATGAAGAAGAGCGTGTTGTAAACGTTCGAACCTTCGGGTGAGTCGGCGGTACGGATCGATTCGTAGATCCGGGAGAGGAAGGCTTCGCCCCCGATGATCGAGGAAGGCGGGTCGACCGGAACTTCGACCGCAGCATCGCCTCCGCCGGCCAAAAGAGCCCGGCCGCAGGCGGGGTGGTAGTCACTGTGGCCCTGGGTCAGGTTCGGTTCGATCAGGCTGAAGTCGGGCAGGGTGCCGTTCGCCGCGTCCCGCTCGAATTCGGAGAAGGGCACGAAGTTGGTTGTCAGGCGGTCCTTGAGGCGGGGCATGTGGATCACCCCGGTGAAGGAGATTGCCATCGGTTCCTGGATGTAGACCTTCCAGGTTCTGCCGTGGGCCTCGAGCCGTTCGAAAAGTGTCTCGGCGGTGTTGAGCTGCATGAAGTTGGAGGCCGGGCTGTTGACCACGAAGCCGGAGGAGGTGGCGGCGGTCCAGAAGGAGCGGTTCATGAAGGTCTGTGAAGGCACCTCGCAGAACCAGTGGTCGAAGACACCGAAACCGCGGGCGATCCCGTTCAGGACCGGCACCTGTTGCGGGGTGTAGCCGGTCATGATCTGGGCGTACTCGTCATAGGTCGGCTGGCGGCCCATCTCGGCCGTGAAGGTGCTGATGTAGTCGGTGACGAAGCCGTCCATGGTCGGGGTCGCGCCGAGCTCCGGCGCATTCCAGGGCGTGGTGACCGCTTCGCCGGTCTTGAAGCGGTTGTGCTCGTCGAGAACGTTGAAAAGCTGCACGTTGGTGTGGAAGTACTCCTAGCCCGAGTCCGGGTTCGGGGCGTCCATCTCCTCC
>JAGQUU010000244.1 GCA_020438345.1 Solirubrobacterales bacterium
CGGACCGGGAACGAGACGCCGGAAGAAGAGAAAGCGCGTTTCAAGGCTTCCGTCGGCTTCGCCAAGCGGGTCAAGCAGATCCTCGGCGACTCCCCCGATGTTGTTTTCGAGCATGTCGGCCAGGCCACTTTCCCGACCTCGGTCTTCGTCGTGAAGCCGTTTGGCAAGGTCGTGATCTGTGGTGCCACTTCCGGATACCAGCTCGACTTCGATGTGCGTCACCTGTGGATGCGCCAGAAGCAGATCATCGGCTCGCATTTCGCCAATGCCTACGAGTGCATGAAGGCCAACCAGCTGATGGCAGAAGGCAAAGTGCAGCCGGTGCTGTGGAAGACCATGGGGTTCGACGGTGTGCCCGAGGCCCATCAGATGCTCCACGAGAACCGACACCTCGGCAAGATCGCCATCCTCGTCGGTGCCGAATCCGAGGACGAAGGCCGCGAGGTCGAAGGTCCGGGAGCGATCCGGGCCGAGGTCGGGGCCTAGGCTCAAACCAACCCGGAAGAAGGAAGACCGATGACTTACATCTCCGAGATTTCCTGGCATGTGACTCCGTTCCGTTCGCAGCGCTGGATCGACCGTTGGGAACCGGCCGCGGCGAAAGCCACCGACTACGGCGCCACAAGCTGGGAGATCTACCGCTCGGATGAGGATCCACTCGTTTTCCGCCAGGTGACGCGCTGGGAAAAGAAATCGGACTTCGAGGCCTACTGGCACTCGGAAGAGATTTCGGAGTATCGCGAGCAGATCATCGATCTGTACGTCAAGCCGCTGCTTCCGATCTGGTGCACCCCGATCGTTTCAGGGTAGGTCCGGGTATAGAAGACAACAAAAAGGGCCCCGTGATCCGGGGCCCTTTTTGTTGAAGTTCGGTGGGACCAGCTAGAACGGGTCGGGCATCGCGACTGAAAGGTCGACGAATGAACCGATCGCTCCGCGCCCCCCGCCCTTGGCACCAATCGAAAAGCTGGTGTCACGTCCAATCAGGTTGGCGCTCTGTTCATCGCCTGCGGTCACGACCTTGTTGCCATTGACCCAGGCAATCAGGCGAGTGCCGCCCCGGCGACCGTCAAAGGCCCGGAGAGTCAGCTTGTTGGCCCTTCCGGGTCCGTTCACTTTGCGGCCGGCACGCTTGCTTCCCAGATTGACGATCCGCCCGTTGGCCGTCACTTTCCGCAGGCCGAAACGCCTGGTTGAAGGCCAGACAACCAGCTGGTAGCGGCTGCCATCCGTGTTCTGTCGGAGACTGACCCCGGCGTACGCGCGCCGAAGGACCTTGGGTGGCGTTGATTTGAAGATCCGGGCGGTCGCCGTGACCTGCAGGTCACGGCCGACGACCGGCACGCGGTAGAAGCATTCTTCGGCCTTTCGACCAAGCTCAAACCTGAAAGCATTCGGCGAACCGCCACGTTCGCAATTGGTTCTGACCCGCATCTGGCGGAGCTGTGCCCGGCTGTCGGTGCTGTCAAGAGCGTTGCGGTAGATCGTGATCGTGCTTGCCTGGGCGCCCGCCGAAAAGGCGAGGGCGCCGACCGTGATCGCGGCCAGTACTGCGCCGATTATGGAATTCCTGGTGAAAGAACGCATGTGAAGAGCCTAAACACAGCAACCGCTGGAATGGTGCGCTGGTCGAGTCCTGCCCCAAAAGCTGCGTGACGATTGTCCACAGGTCGGGATCAGGTGATTCGACGGTAGAATCGGCATTATGAGCGACCACCGTCTGCCCGATCGCGACCGCCCCTGGGTGATGCGCACGTATGCGGGCCACTCCGATGCCCGCCGTTCGAATGAGCTTTACCGAAGCAACCTGGCCAAGGGCCAGACGGGGCTTTCGATCGCTTTCGACCTCCCCACACAGACGGGATACGACCCGGATCACATGCTCTCGCGAGGCGAGGTCGGCAAGGTCGGCGTATCGGTCGCCAACCTCGGTGACATGGAAACCCTGCTGGATCAGATCCCGCTGGACAACATGAACACCTCGATGACCATCAACGCCGTAGCGGCTTGGATGCTCGGACTTTACGTGGCAGCAGCCGAGGAGACCGGTGTCGATCGTGCCCAGCTCAAGGGAACCACGCAGAACGACATCATCAAGGAGTACCTCTCGCGCGGCACCTACGCATTTCCGCCGGAACCGTCGATGCGGCTTATCGCCGACATGGTCGCCTTCACCGTGAACGAGATCCCGAGCTGGAACCCGATCAACATCTGCAGTTATCACCTGCAGGAAGCCGGGGCCACCCCGGTCCAGGAGATCGCCTACGCAATCTCAACGGCGATTGCGGTCCTCGATGAGGTCAAGGAGCGTGGCCAGGTCTCCGACGAGGATTTCCCCCGGGTCTTCGGTCGTATTTCCTTCTTTGTCAACGCCGGTGTCCGCTTCATCGAGGAGATCGCGAAGCTGAAGGCGATGGGCCGGCTCTGGACCCGGATCGGGCGCGAACGCTACGGGGTGACCGACGAGAAGATGCTGCGCTTCCGTTACGGCGTCCAGGTAAATTCACTTGGCCTGACCGAGGCCCAGCCGGAAAACAACGTCCAGCGGATCGTGGTCGAAGCTATCGCGGTGACGCTGGCGCGTGACGCCAGGGCCCGCGCCCTGCAACTGCCGGCCTGGAACGAGGCAATGGGCCTCCCACGCCCCTGGGATCAACAGTGGAGCCTCCGCATCCAGCAGGTTCTGGCTTTCGAGACAGACATGCTCGAATATCCCGACATCTTCGAGGGCTCGGTCGTGATGGAGGGCCTGGTCGAAGAGTTCATGGACGGCGCCAGCGAGGAAATGGCTGTGGTTGCCGAAAAGGGTGGCGCGGTTGAAGCGGTGCCGTACATGAAGGCCCGACTGGTCGAATCTCACCGGGAACGCTTCTCCCGGATCGAGAACGGCGAACAGAAGGTGGTCGGACTCAACTGTTACCAGGAGACGGAAGATTCACCTCTGACAGCCAGTGCGGATGGCGGAATCATGAAGCCGGACCCGAAGGTCGAGAAGGAACGGACCGACGCTCTGGACGAGTGGCGCTCAAAGCGCGATCAGGAAGCGGTCGACGAAGCTCTTGCAGAGGTCGCACGCGTTGCCGGCAGCGATGACGAAAACATCATGCCGTCCACCATCGCCGCCGCCAAGGCAGGTGTAACCACTGGTGAATGGGCGGCCACTCTGCGCGAAGTGTTCGGGGCCTACCGCGGACCGACCGGTGTGAGCGGCGCCGCCCCGGCCGGTGACCGCGAGACCCTCACCGAAGCCCGGGAGAAAGTGAACGAGGTTTCTGCACAGATCGGCCACCGGGTTCGTTTGCTGGTTGGCAAGCCCGGCCTCGACGGACACTCGAATGGTTCCGAGCAGATCGCACTGCGCGCCCGAGATGTCGGCATGGAAGTCGTGTACCAGGGTATTCGTCTGACCCCGGAGCAGATCGTCGAATCAGCCGTTCAGGAGGATGTCGACCTGATCGGCCTTTCGATTCTTTCCGGTTCGCATCTCGAACTGATCCCGGAGGTAGTACGCCTGCTGGATGAAGAAGGGATCGACGTCCCCGTGGTCGCTGGAGGAATCATCCCGCCCGAGGATGCCGCCCGCCTGAAGGAAGGCGGGGTCGCCGGGGTGTTCACCCCGAAGGACTTCGACATGAACGAGATCATGATCGAGTTCGTCGAACTCGTCTCGGAGAACCACCGAAGGACTGAAACCCAGCCTGTGTAAGCTCGCTTTCCATGTTTTCAGACCAGAGGCACATCCTGGGCCGGGACATCCCGACGGAGATCGCGGTCCTTTACGCCGTCGTCTTCGTGATCGCCATTGGCGTCACTGTCTGGGGCTACCGGACCCGGGGACAGCGCGGGGAGTTAATCCTGCGTGGTGCTTCTCTCGTGCTCTGTGTTCTCGGTCTCGCCGTTTCCGGCTACATCGCCTACAAGGCGCTGATTGTCGACGAACCTTTCCAGTGCCTCGGTGGCGGCGGCGGTTGCTCGCTCGTCGAACAGAGCAAGTACGCCCGGTTCCTCGGCATCCACATGTCGATCTACGGCCTGATCGGCTACCTGACCATTCTCGGGGTCACTGTCTGGAAGGGCGACAATGCCAGGCTGCTGACTTTCGGCCTTTCCCTCTTCGGCTTCATCGTGAGCCTTCTGTTGCGTTACCTGGAACTCTGGGAGATCCACGCCTCATGCCAGTGGTGTGTAGCCAGCGCGGTCCTCATGACCTGCCTGCTGGTTGTGAACTCGGTCCGGCTCTTTGGCCACTACGGAATTGACGATAACCAGCCGGTAGATGACGATCACCAACCGCTGGAAGATGATGAGGTTCCGGACTCGGCCGATTCGCCCGAGCCTGCCTGAGCCTTCCCCCGCTTTGGATGCGGTGTCCAGGCAGGGTTGGTTATCATCATCCGCCAATGGCTACCGGACCGCAGCAGAAGAGAAAAGAACTCCGCGAGAAGCGCCTTCAGGCTGAAGCAGCCGCAAAGGGTGCTGACAAGCGGCAAAACCTGTTCAAGATCGTCGGCATCGCGGTTTTCGCCGTTGTCATTGCGATCGTGGCCGTCGTTCTCATCTCTTCCGGTGGTAGTGACAGCGGAGGCGGCGGGGGCGACAACGCCCAGGCCCAGCTTGATGGAATCGCCCAGAATGGCAGCACACTCGGCGACCCGGAGGCTGCTGTAACCCTGGTCGAGTTCGGGGACCTCCAGTGCCCGGTCTGCAAGCAGTATGCGACCGACATCCTGCCGGACGTGATCACGGGTCCGGTCAAGAACGGCACCGCGAACTTTGATTTCCAGAACTGGGCCATCCTCGGGCCGGAATCGGCCCTTGCCGCCAAAGCGGCCCTTGCCGCCGGCGAGCAGAACCGGATGTGGAATTTCATCGAGGCTTTCTACGCAAACCAGGGCATCGAGAACACGGGCTACGTGACCGATGAGTTCCTCACCGATATCGCCGAAGACGCCGGGATACCCGATATTGACAAGTGGAACGAGGACCGGGAGAAGCCGGCCCTCGAGGAAGAACTCGCCAGTATCGACGAGACCGCCTCCGGCGAGGGCTTCTCCGGCACCCCGTCATTTGCGATCCGGGACGCCGACGGCGCCTTGACGCCGATCAACGACACACAGTCCTCGGAAGCGATCATCAAAGCCATCAACGAAGCCGCCAAGACCTCCACCGGCAACTCGAACGACAACAAGTAGCCACAGGTTCACCGTCGCCCTGGCGGGCTGCGTAAGAATATGAGTATGGAGTCCCGGATTTCTTCATGGCTCAGGTGCTATCGCTGCTGGTCAAGGAACCTTGAGGTTCAGATCCATTACGACGCGATTCGCTCGATCGACCCCGAAACCGGGATCCCCACTGAAGGTGATGACGAGATCCAGGAGTCGGTGGTTCAGTGCCTCGACTGCATGCACGACCAGCCTCACCTGACCTTCGAGGGTGATCGCGTAGTTCCGATTGAGGACCGCTGGGAGCGGCTCGTGGCGGGCACACCCTGGGTCGCGTCGTGCACGGTAACCGTGGATGCCGACAAGGTCGAAGCCTGTGCTGGCCCCGAGGCGGTCGAGTCATTGACCTTCGGCGCTTTCGGTGATGCCGGAACCAGGGAGTTCTTCACCCATGTGCGCTTTCACAAGCATCACGAAGACCAGATTGCTGTGCACCTCCTGGTCGAGCTTTACGCCCGTAACCCCGAGGAAGCGAGCGAAGTTCTGAACCGGGCCGCCCGGGGCACAATCGAAATTACCTCGCTGGCAGAGGAGTCACGCCCCCCTGCCCACGCTTCCGGCGACACGCATTAGGAATTTCGTCCGGCCAACACCGGATGCTCACCGAGCACGCTCCGACTCGGACTCACGAATCGCCGGGCGTGGCTCCGCCTGATGGTCCCGCAGGACCGGGATCTTCGGGCGACTCGTCTTTTGGCACTTCCCCGCCACGGTTGATTACTTCTTCCTTTGCCTGCTTCGCCTTTTCGGCTAGCGAGCCGTCGCCGGCGAGGATCTCGCGCAGGTCTTTGGCGTCGCGCTTCAGGTTGTCGGGCTCGGCCCGGTCCCCGAGCTTGTCCTCCGCCTGCTTTCTGAACTGCCCGACCTGCTGACCAAGTTTCTTGAAGTCCATGGGCAAAAGGTACCCAATCGGCGCTTTCGCACGTGAGATGCTTCCGTGAACTTTCGAGGAGGAAACATGGGTGCTTTCGGAAAGCTCACGACCTTGGCCGCAGTCGGGCTGTTGACCCTGACCCCGGTCTGTACCGGCTCAAATGGAGGGTCGCCGGCAAAGGAATTGGCGCCCGAGCGACGATTCGGGTTCACATAGGCGACTGAGAACGTAAAGGACCGCCAAGAGGCGGTCCTTTACTAATGCGTCGGCGGAATGGATGCCAGGGCCAGTGGCTAGCCCTCCTCGGGCGTTCCGTGAACCTTGCGGGGGATCAGCGCGGTGCGCTTGAAGTGGCAGACCAGGGTGCCGTCCTGATTGAAGACCCGGGTGTGAACCTTGACCAGTCCGCGGTCAAGCTTGCTCTTTGACTCGCGGACCTCGAGTACCTCGGACTCGCAGAAGAGAGTGTCACCGTGAAAGACCGGCGCCGGATGTGCGAGCTCATCGGTGGCCAGGTTGGCGATCGCCTTGCCAGAGAAGTCGGAGACCGACATGCCGACAGCCAGCGAGTAGACCAGCGGGCCGACCACCACGTTGCGGCCCTGCTGTGAAGCGTTCGCGTGCACATCATTGATGTGCAGCGGGTGGTGGTTCATGGTCAGCAGGCAAAAAAGATGGTCGTCATACTCGGTAACCGTCTTGGCCGGCATGTGCTTGTAGGTCGCGCCGACCTCGAACTCTTCAAGATAACGGCCGTAAGGATGTGAGCCGCTTTCTTCGCGGACACGCTGATCGGTGGTGAAGTCGTTGTTTTCTTCGCTCATGGTTGCTTGGGGTTTCCTTGTTTGGGGACTCAGTGGACTTTCTTCAGCTTGGCCCGCTGCTCATGCGCCTCAATGACGCGGATGACCAGCTTGGCCACATTCGAATCTCCCTCGAATCGGATGTGGCCGGTTTCGGCAGCTCGCCGGTAGGAACCGACCGTGGCCTTTTCATCAGCCAGCTGATTGAACTGTTGCCGGTCGATTTCGACCCGGCAACGTTCGTCCTCTCCTCTTCCCTTGCTCACCTGCGGACCGGGAACCTCAACCCGGTAAGTCTGCATATCGCCCTTGGCGCGAATGTCGAGGCCAAAGACAAGCTTGAGCTTCTTGAAGGCCGGCACCTCCTCCTGGAGGTGGTTGACGGCCTGTTCGATCATCTGCGCTGTGGTTGGCATAGCAAGGTTGTTTACATGGAAAGGTCCCCGACGGCAAGCCGGGGGCCCTTCCCGTTGATATTCAGATCTTGTTGCGCTGGAGCAGCTTCTTGCCGATAACCATGCGCTGGATCTCCGAGGTGCCCTCGCCAATCAGGAGCAACGGGGCGTCACGGTAGAGCCGTTCGATCTCGTATTCCTTCGAGTAACCGTAGCCGCCGTGGATACGGAAGCACTCCTCGACGCATTCCTTGCCGGTCTCGGAGGCGATCAGCTTGGCCATCCCGGCCTCGAGGTCGGAACGGATGCCGGCGTCCTTCATGTTGGCCGCCTTGCGGGTGACCAGGCGGGCCGCTTCCAGCTTGGTCGCCATGTCGGCC
>JAGQUU010000245.1 GCA_020438345.1 Solirubrobacterales bacterium
ACCAGTCGACCACCGCCTTCTACACGCCTCATGCGGTTCCCGGAATCCTGACCGGAATCAACGCTCCGGCCGACACCCTTCCGAATTCAGGGTCACAACCGCTGAGCCTGTTCAGCCAGTTCTCGAAGAACCGGCCGCTTCATGTGCTGGAACCGGTGACGGCGATCTGTCCGGAGGACCTCTGCCCTGATCTGGAAGGAACACCCGGGCAACTCAGCCGGCTGCAATCTCTGGTCGCTGATCTGAAGTACGTCGAAGGGAAGCTCGTTCTGCCCCCCGGACTTGCCGAAACGCTCCCCGACGTAAGTTCCAACTTCGAGGATTTCGGTGCGGGAGCCGATGAATCGGCCGAACCGGGAAAGCGCCGGATCAAACGGGGCAAACTGGTCGTGAAGGGTGAACCGGAGTCAGACCCGGAGCTCTATGAAAAGTTCATCCGGGAGATCCCGGACAGCGACCGTGGCCTGACCATGATGCATCTCCATCTGCCCCATCAGGTCTGGAAGTACGACACATCCGGCAACCAGTACAACGACAGTCCGCTTGAACAGCTTTCCCGCAGCACCGGGAAGTGGATGGTCAATTCAAACGGGATAGCGGTTTCCCAGTACCGGATGTATGTGCAGACCGGTTACGCCGACCTTCTGCTCGGCCAGATGAGGCGAAAGCTCGAGACTCTCGGGATCTGGGACAAGGCGATCGTGATCGTGACCGCCGACCACGGGATCTCTTTCGAAGGTGCGGGCGTGCCCCAGCGACAGGCTGATGACCGCGCCATGGGTGAAGTTGCGAACCCGCCGCTATTCATCAAATACCCGGGTCAACAGCATGGTCTTGTTTCGCGCGAACACAGTACGACCCTGGACATCGTGCCGACTATCGCCCGCGCGGTGGGAGTGACTGATATCTATGAGACCGACGGGGTGCCGCTTCAGGGTCCCGTCCCCGCCCGGGATGTAACGATCACCGACCCCGAAGGAAACCACTTCACCGTCACCCCGGGCGAGATGATCCGACAACGCAATGCGGCCATCGACAGGGCCAACGAGCGGCTCGGGACCGGACCCTTCTACACCCTTGGTCCGGCTCCGCTGCTGCTCGGTCGGAAGGTCCGGCCCGTTCCAGCCGGAACAGCGGATGTGCTGCTCGACGAGCCGGATCTTGGCAAGGCCTATGACCCGGGCGTGGACCTTATCCCGATGTTCGTCAGTGGAAGCTGGAATCAGCCGGTCCCTGCCGGGCCACGCAGGGCGCCGGTCTTCGCGATCGCTATCAACGGGAAGATCCGCGGGACCACGAGACCATTCACACTCGACGGAACCACCAGGTGGGGGACCCTGATCAACCCTGCTTCACTCAAACAGGGGAAGAACCGAATCGGGATCTACCGTCTGGCAGGGAAGCGGCTGATCCCACTCGGAGGTAACACGAGAGCAACCGCCGCCGGTGCTTGATGGCCGGCGGACGCCCTCAGCCGGGAGGTTCGGGCCAGGGCGGAGCCCAGTTGCGGCAGCTTTGCCCCCAACAGCCCCGCAGCTCCTCGAGTTCCGCGTCGAGATAGCGGATCACCCGCCGGTACCGGGGATCACCCGCCCGGTTGTCCAGCTCCGCCGGATCGTCACGCAGGACATAGAGCTCGATGTCGCCACTCTCGTACTCGATGTACTTGTACGGGCCGAGCCTGATTCCGATGTAGTTCTGATCGGGGCTCCTTACCGAGATACCCGCACCCTTCCTGCTTTGCCCGGTCACCACAACGGGTTCCTCCGGATAGTCGCCTGGAATCAGCCTGGTCGCGCCCTGATAGCTGGAAAGCAGAATCGGGCGTCTGGACCTCTTCTTCGGGTCGAGCCAGAACGGCTGCATGGAGCGGCCGTCAATACTCAACCCTGACCTTGCGCCGGCCAGCTTGAGGACCGTAGGGGCCACATCCTGATTGGCGACGACCTCATAGCTCCTGGTGCGCGCCTTGATTCCCGGGCCTCTGATCACCATCGGGACGCGCAAGGCCGGTTCATAGGGGAGCAGTTTGCCTCGGCTGATCCGGTGCTGACCGGTGAAGAAGCCATTGTCCGAGGTGTAGATCACATACGTATTGGCGAGCTTGCCGGTTTCACGCAGGGCGCGGATGATCTGGCCGACGCCGTCATCCACCGAACGCAATGCCTCAACCGACTTCCGGTATTCGTTATCGAGCTGGATGATCTCGTTGCCGGTCAACGGAGCAGCGGTGTCGGCATCTCTCAGGAATTTCGGCTTGTCAGAAAAGTCCCGTTCGTTGAACCCCCGAGGGCGGGGACCGGGTGTGCGTATCGCCGTGTCGTAGTGACGGATCGCGGGTTCCGGGCCGATCGGCGGCCGGGAATCGCCATGCGGGGTGTGGTAGTCAACCTGGATGTAGAACGGCTGATCACCGGATCTGCGGATCTGGTCTTCTGCCTGCATCGACATCGAATCGGAGTGGTAATTGCAGATCTGAACACCCAGCCAGGGACACCCCTCCGGGTCGCGGCCACCCTGCTGGTCGTAGTACGGCCAGCCGAGCCGGTCGGTTACCTCCCCGTCGATGTTCTGTCGATACCCGTAAAACTCTCGGGTCGAATTGTCGGTTGCGTCAGTAACCCACCGGTTCCATCCCGGCGGTACCGTCGACTCGGCCGTATCGTCGGAGCCTCCGTAAAAGTTGATGAACTTCCCGTAGTGCGCGGTGAAGTATCCGGCCCGCTGGAGGGCGACCGGCATGTTCTCCGATCCGATCGGATTGTCCCTGAAGGCTGCCCAGCCACCCCTCGCTCCGCCAATCCGGACCACGCCGTGGTTCTGGGCGTAGCGACCGCTGAGCAGTGAAGCCCTTGAAGGCGCACAAAGCGGGAACGGCGTCACATACTGGCTGAAAGTCACGCCCTTGTCCCGCAGAAGCCGGACCGTGTTCGGCATGATGAGTCGCCAGTTGTCGTAAAGATCGCGAAACCGGCCGTCAAACTCGTTGAGGGGCTGATCGTCGGTCTGGATCACGACGAAGTTCGGTCTTGTGGCCGCGTTGGCTCCCACGGCGAAAAACCCTGCTGCAGCCAGGCCGAGACACACCGAAGCCAGGGTCATGGTGACGGTGCGCCGGATCATTTTCCCGGCCTTCTCTCTCCGGGCGGCAACGGCAGCCTTGTAACCGCCGCCCTGCAAAGTCGGCCTCGACAATTCCGGCGTTCGGCCAGATCCCTTGCCAGGCGAGTGGTGACCCGACGCCAGGCCGGAGCGTAGATCCGGCTGCGGAGTTCTCCGGGATCGGTTTTCAGGTCGTACAGGTCCCGTTCACCATTCGCGTATTCGATGTACTTGTACCGGCCAACCCTGATTGCCGTGTAGTTGCGTGGCGGGGCGGGGGCCGAAGTTCCCGCTTCAACCACCGGGCCCTCATCCGGACCGACATAGGACTCGAGGACGATTGGTCTCAGGGTCCGTTTCGCCGGGTTCTTCCAGAATGGCTTCAGGCTACGCCCGTCGAAACCCTGCGAGAGCCTCGATCCGGTTAGCCCGAGCACGGTTGGCGCGATATCGATATTCGCGACCAGCTCGGAACTTCGGCTGCCCGGCTTGATGCCGGGCCCGCGAACCAGGAACGGCACATGGGCCGAAGCTTCATAGGGAAGGAATTTGGCACTACTCATTCGGTGTTCACCGTAAAACATGCCATTGTCTGACACATAGAAAACGTAGGTGTTGGAGAGTTTGCCTGCATTCCGCAATGCCTGGATGATCGCTCCCACACCGTCATCGACTCCCCGCAATGCCTCGGTTTCCTTCTGCCATCGGGTTTCGATTCCGATCTTCTCCTGCCGTGTCATCGGTGGAATATCCCGGATGAAAGACGGTTTGTCCGAGTTGTCGGCCTCGTTGTATCCGCGGGGTCGCGGCATTTTCGCTTTCAGAGCCGAATCGTAGTGGCGCGAAAGCGGCTGGGGACCGATCGGCGAACGATGATCCCCATGGGGGGTGTTGTAGTCAACCTGGATGTAGAAGGGCTGAGTTGACGATTCCTGTATCAGCCTGACCGCTTCCCGGCTGAACATGTCCGTCGAATGGTTGCAGGCCACTCCTTCCACGGTCTGAAGCAGGCCGGCTGCCGAACACTCGGGAGGATCAGTGCCCGCGCCGAGCATGTCGTATCCGTTGGTTCCGTACGGTCCCTGGGCCTGGCCATCAACATTGAGGCGGGTGCCGTAGTAGTAGAGGGTGTTCCCGTAGGCGGGGGTGTACCAGCGGTCCCAGCCCGGTGGAACGGTTGGATCCACGGTGTCCATGGTGACCCCGTGGTAGTTGTTGGTGAATTTGCCGACATGGGCCGTTCGGTAGCCGCTTCTCTGAAGGGCAACCGCCAGGTTTTCATTCATGATCGGCAGGTTCTGCCAGCCTTCCCAGCCTCCGGTCGGGCCGGAATTCTTGCGGAAGCCGCTCGTATGGGCGTACTGGCCGGAAAGCAGTGTCGCCCGGGAAGGAGCGCAAACGGGATGGCTCGCGTAGTAGTTAGTGAACTCGATGCCCTTGGCCGCCAGCAGGTCAAGCGTTTTCGGCATCGTCCTCAAGGTCCGGTCGTTGGAATCCCTGAAGGTGGAACGGAGACTCTGGAAGCTCTGGTCGTCGGTCTGGATAACCACAACATTCGGCCGAACCGTGTCCTGGACTCGCGCAGCGGACTCCGGGGACGCGCTGGCGCGCCCCAGAGCTGCTGCGAAGAGCAGCGCAAAAAGCAGCACGAACGCTGCTGGCTGGAGCAGATTCTTTCGTGTCAATGCGGTAATCCCTTGGTTGCAACCGCTCAGAAGCCCCGGAGGTGCGGCCTCCTTGCCGGAAGTGGGATCTTGCCAGTTCCCCGGCTGCAGGCACCCGCCGAACAGAATCGCCGCAATTCGAGTTGCCGATCGAAAGAACGGACGACCCGCCGATAGGCCGGTGAGTGGATCCGGTTTGTCTGCTCAAATGGATCAACTCGCAGGTCATAGAGTTCACGGCCGGGACCCTCATAGTTGATGTATTTGTAGCGTCCGGCCCTGAGTCCCGAATAGTTGACTGCTGGTACCGCCGCCGAAGCCTCCGCGCCCAGATCATCAGGAACCATGATCCCCTTCGATTCAAGGTGGTTGTAAAGCGCGCGGGATGGCAGTCTGTAGGACTCCAGGACCACCGCCCGCCTTCCTGCCTTCCGGGGAAATCGAAGAGTGTCCCTGAACGTGCGCCCGTCCGGCTTCAAGCGAAGCTTCACCCCGGCCAGGTCAGCAATGGTCGGAGCCAGGTCCACGTTGGCGACGATCGCTCCCGATTTCCGGTTTCGTTTCACTCCCGGACCCCGGACCAGCAGCGGCACATTCGCCGAAGGTTCATAAGCGAGGAACTTTGACTGCCCGTACCTGTGTTCACCGAAGAAAGCCCCGTTGTCGCTCATGAAGAAAATGAAGGCGCGGGAAAGCCGGCCTTCCTCACGAAGCGTCCGGACGATACGGCCGACACTTTCATCAACCGAACGCAAAGACTCGATTTCGTGTCGCCAGCGCCGGGTCAACCTTTGGATATCCGCCGCACCAAGCCGTCGGCCACCCCGTCTGAGTCGCGGTGGCTTGTCACGGATCCCCGGTTCATTGAACCCAGGCGGGCGAGGCAGCGGTGTCCTTCGGGCCGAGCCGATATGCCTGCTCGCAGGTTCGGTTCCTGACCCGTGACCCGCGGCTCCGTGAGGGGCCTGGTAGTCGACCTGGATGTAAATGGGTCCCTTCGGGGCTCCTCTGATGTCCCGTACGGCCCTGGTCGTGATCTGGTCGGTGTGGTAGTCGCATCTGAGCCCGAGAGCCGGACAGCGACGACTGTCCTTGTTTCGCCAGGCCCGGTATCCGGCCTTGCCAAATGGTCCCTTGACCCTGCCGTTCACGTTCAGTTTGTAGCCATAGAAGCGTCTGACCGGGCCTGGCGTCCAGTCGCTGGCCCAGGCCGACCAGCCCGGGGGAACCGTCCGGTCACTGATCCCGTTCCGGCTTCCATAGCCGTTCAGGAACCGGCCGAAATGCGCGGTGTGGTACCCCGCGTCCTCGAGCGCCACCACGAAGTTGCTCCCGTAAACGGGACTGGACGCGATCCCGCTCGCACCACCGAGCCGGCCCAGGTTCCGGACCAGGCCGCTGCTGTGACCGTACTGGCCGGAAAGAAGCGCCGACCGGGAAGGTGAACAGACCGGGGACGAGCTGTAGTAGTTGGTGAATTCGACTCCCCTGGCAGCGAGCAGCCGCCCGGTTCTCGGCATCGTCAGCGCTTGCTTTCCGCGCCGGTTGATGTAGGTCGAATGAAGCAT
Source organism: Solirubrobacterales bacterium (assembly GCA_020438345.1). GTDB lineage: Bacteria > Actinomycetota > Thermoleophilia > Solirubrobacterales > 70-9 > 67-14. The sequence continues at coordinate 6,335 of JAGQUU010000245.1, forward strand.
CGCTGACGTCATGTCGTCGGTCTGGATGACCACGATGTCCGGGCGCTTTGCCTCCGCAACCTGAGGTGCCCTGCCCGCAACTGCGGCGAGAAGCATCCCGCCAAGGCAGGGGAGGATCAGGAGCGCATTCAGGGGCCGGTTCCGGGTCCAGTTGAAACTCATTCCACCTCTGCTTGCAAACCCGTAGGGGTTCAGCGAGTTTCCCTCCAAGAGAATAGGATCGCCGATCGATGTCAGACCCGGCAGGAAAGGACGTGCCGCTTCAGCCGCCGTCCCTTCCGATCGGGGGACTGCACCTCGCTGCGCTCTGGGCGCTGGCGATCGTACAGCCTCTGCTGAGCTTGCTCGGCAAGAACCCGGACTTCTTTGTGGCGCGGGATGACACCGCCGCCGAGATCATCATTTTTGTCCTGCTCCTGACCTTCCTGCCACCACTGGTGGCAACAGCCATCGAAGTCCTGCTCAACGTTTTTAGCCGAACCGTGCGCTGGTTCTTCCACCTCACACTTTGCGCGGTGCTTTTGGGGGCGATCTCACTTCAGGTACTGAAGCTGTTCAGTGAAGGTCCCGGCTTGCTGATGATCCTTCTCGCCCTGCTGCTCGGATGCCTGCTCGCTGCGGGCTACGCAAAGGTGCGCTTCTTCAGGTCCATGGCGGACATCCTCATCATCGCGCCCCCGGTGATTGTGATCGCCTTCCTTTTCTTCAGCCAGGTCTCGGAGCTGACAATCTCGACCCCCGAAGTCAAAGCGAAGGAAATCACGGCTTCGAACCCGGCCCCGGTACTGATGGTGATATTTGACGAGTTCCCGGCCGGGTCACTGATGACTCCTTCCGGGGATCTGAACCAGCGCCGCTTCCCGAACTTCGGGCTGCTCGAAAGAACCGGCACCTGGTACCGGAACACGGTGACCGACGCCTCCTACACGGCAATCGCTGTGCCATCCATCCTCACGGGCCAGGCCGCTGACCGGGATGCGCTGCCGACCGCGGCAGACCATCCCGATTCACTCTTCACCCTGCTCGGCAACCAGTGGAAGACCCGCGCTATCGAACCGATTACCCGGCTTTGCCCGGAAGGCGTCTGCGAAGAAGGGGAAGCCAGTGGAACGGGGACCTGGCAGGCGGTCGGGAACCTGGCCGATGACCTGCGGCATGTTTCCGCGCACCTGCTGCTGCCGGAGTCAATGGAAAGCAGCCTTCCGGACATCTCCCAGAGCTTTCAGGGTTTCGGCGGGGAACCGGAGGAATCAATCGAACGGGGACGGGCAAGGCAATGGGTCAGGGACCGGCTTGATGAAGGCGAATCGTCGGTCGATGGCGAAGGCGATGTGGAGCGGTTTCTGACCATGCTGGAGCCCGTTGCAGGACCCACCTTCGATTTCGTGCATATCGAGGAACCGCACTACCCTTGGACCCACTACCCCTCCGGTCTTCGGTATTCGGACGGCACCGAGGACTTCCGCGCCTTCTTCGACGAAAAAACCTGGCATGCCCCGCCATATGTCACCGACCGGGCCGGTCAGGCACATCTGCTCGAGGTTGGATTTGCCGACAATCTGCTCGGGCGGATCATCTCGGTACTGAAGCGGGAAGGCCGGTTCAACGAAACCCTGATCGTGGTAACCGCCGACCACGGCGGCGCCACAAGCAGCGGCTTCCACCGTCGCGAGGCCAGCCCGGAAACAATGGGCCAGGTTGGCATGGTCCCGCTTTTCATCAAGGCACCAAACCAGCGGCGGGGTGCCATAGTGGACCGGCCCACCTGCTCCACCGAAATCGTGCCGAAGGTGGCGGGTTTGCTGGGAATCAGGCTGCCATGGGAGCCGGCAACCTGCGATCGGAAGACCGTGAAGATCGACAACGGAACCGGGCCGGCCGTCACCCTCCCGTTCACCGCGACAATCGCCCAGAGGGACCGCTACATCAACCGGCTGGCCGGGCTTTTCGGAGGCTCAACCGGCTGGAACGATGTCTTGAAGCTGGGCCCGTTCCGTGGACTTATCGGCTCCGCTCCCCACATAAGCAAACTTGGGCCGGTAACCGGGACGGAGGTCCGCCCCGATACGCCTTCGCCCGGGAACTCCACTTTTGATCCTTCGGTCGAGTTGAATCCGGTGCTGCGCCAGCGGGGCCGAATAAGTGGCCTGCCTGACGGTACCCCTCTCGCCGTCACGGTCAACGGGAAGGTCGCCGCGACCGGTCAGGTATACACGGACAGCGGCCAGACGATGTACTCGATCCTCATTCCAGTCTGGTCCCTGAAGCAAGGTGAAAACGAGATCACCCTCAACCAGATCACCGGCAGAGCAGGACAGCCGGCGCGAGGGCCCGGAGGGCCTTTGACCCTGAGGCCACTTCGGGCCTCTGACGACGAATAGAGTGCCCCTCCGGTGAGCGAGGAACCCATCAAGCGCCCCTCACTCCTCCTGGGAGGCGCACATCTGACTGCACTCTGGGCGCTCGCCTTCGCTCAACCCATGCTGAGTCTGCTCGGCAACAATCCGGACTTTTTCGTCGCCCGCGGCAACAGTTCCGGCCAGATCGTTCTCTACGCCCTGGTTCTCACCTTCGCTGTGCCACTGGCTTGCCTCGGACTGGAGGCCCTGGCCCGGTTGGCAAGCCCAAAGCTCCAGTGGGGCCTCCATCTTGCGCTGATGGGTACTTTCGGGGCCTGCCTCGCGCTCCAGCTCCTGAAGGACTACTTACCGATCGCGGCTGGCTTGCTGATAGTGATTTCAGTCCTGCTCGCCGCGGTCGGGGTCTGGGCCTACGCCCGCTGGCGGTTCCCGCGGGCTTTCATGGATGTGCTGAGCGTGGCCCCGGTGGTGATCCTGATTTTCTTCTTCGCCTTGAGTGATACATCCCGACTGGTCCTGCCACGCGAAGAACCGGATCCCGTCGATATCCAGATCGCCGATCCCGCGCCGGTCGTGATGGTGGTTTTCGACGAGTTCCCGACCGGTTCGATGATGACTCCCCGGGGAACCATCGATGCCAGCCGTTACCCGGCCTTCGCGGAGTTGGCCCGCCACTCCACCTGGTACCGCAACGCAACGGCCGCGGCAGCTTTCACTCCGTTGGCGGTCCCGGCAATTTTTTCCGGGCAGCAACCTGACCAGAAGAACCTGCCGATCGCCGCTGACTACCCCCACAGCATCTTCACTCTGCTCGGCGGGAGCTACGACCTGCGGGTGATGGAAGCGGCGACTCGGATCTGCCCGGAGGAGCTCTGTCCGGCAGACGATGCCTCGTTCGAGGATGGATCGACATCCGATCTCTTCTCCGATCTGTACGTTGTCTCGAAGTACCTGCTTTTTCCGGAATCAATGACCCGTAATCTGCCGGACGTCTCGAACTCTTTTTCAGGGTTCACAGAGTCGGACGAGGTTGACACTGACGCCGAAGACGAGGCGGCCGGGACTGATGCAGGTAGCGGAAAACTGGGGGCCACAGGTCCCACCGGGGTAGCCGGATTGAAGCCGGAGGCAAGGACCGGCCAGGGTGCTGCCCGCAAGCTCGGCCGGCTTTTCGCACTCCAGTCGACCGCCGACGAATTCGAGCGGGTAAGTGAATTCAACGAGAAGTTCCAGCCGGGTCAGACCAGGACGCTGGATCTGAGCCACATCGAAAAGCCGCATTATCCGTGGCGGCACATCCCCAACGGCCAGCGCTACTCGAACCTGACGGGTGAATGGTCCGGACTTCTGCCGAATGATGGTCCCTGGATGGCACCCCCGGAAATCGTCGACATCGCGATGCAGCGTCACCTGCTCGAGGTCGGCTACACCGACACGCTCCTGGCCCGAATCATCAACCGACTCAAGGAGACCGGCCTCTGGGATAGGGCCCTGGTCGTGGTCACCGCTGATCACGGTTCCGCATTCCAGTCAAAGGTTCCGCGGCGCGCAGCAGTGCCGGAGAACATGGGTGAAATCGCACCGGTGCCGCTATTCGTGAAAGCGCCCGGCCAGAGCAAGCCCGTGGTTACCGACCGGCGAACCTGCGCGACGGACATTCTCCCGACCGTTGCCAGGGAACTCGGAATCAGCTTTCCGTGGGAGACAGCGCCCTGCGATCCGGATCTGGTCACGGTTGAAAACTCGCCCAACGGCGAGGGCACCGCGACTCCGGAGCAGATGCTCCGGCAACGACAGAAGCACCTGGTCAGGCGAATCAGCCGGGTCTTCGGAACTGGCGGTGGCTGGGGACCGGTATTTCGCTTTGGCCCCCACAATGACCTGATCGGAAAGCGGGTGAGCGCGCTGGATCCGGAGCCGCTTTCACGCTGGCGGGTGATTCCCGATGAGCGCAATGCGGTCAAGGACTTTGATCCGGCGGCCACGACCCTGCGTGGGCTCCTCCAGCGTGGACTGACCAAACGCTTCGGCAAGGAGCGCATTCTGGCGGTCGCGGTGAACGGCGTGATCAGGGCGGTCGGCTGGACCTTCAAAGACGGGGCCGGCCGCGGCCCCGGATATTCGATACTTCTACCCCCGGAATCACTTCAGGCAGGCTTCAACCAGGTTGACATCTACCTGCTGGACGAGAATGGCCGGAGCATGGTTCAGGTCTATGACGGATCCGGTCGCTTGCCGAACGACGCAGGCGGTCAACGCAAAGAGGCACGAGCCCGGTTCCAGCCCGGAACCGTGAAATCCGATGGGCCCTGAAGTTCCGCTCAGGATCGCCGGACCGGGCGACGTTGCGCCGGTGACCCGGTTGGTTGGTGGATTCCGTGATTTCCTTGGCGGCAGCTCGCCTTCCAACGCGGAGATCGAAGCCACCGCCGGCATTCTGCTTCGTGACCGATCGACCGAGTTTCTGCTGATCGGTGAACCGGAAACGGGCTTCGCTCAGATCCGCTTTCGGCTTTCGGTCTGGAACGCGGCCGAGGACGCCTGGCTGGAAGATCTCTTCGTGGAAGAGGTCGCCCGCGGTGAAGGTTACGGCCGCATGCTGGTGGAGGCCGCGATAGAGAGGGCCAGGTCCCGGGGCTGTGACCGGATCCAGCTTGATGTGAACGCGGCCAATGAGTCAGCACTGTCCTTGTATGAATCAGTTGGCTTTGTGCCTCGTCACAACGAGGCAAAGTGGGGCGAGTCCCCGGATTACTTCATGACCTGCGTGATCAGAAGCTGAACTGGCCTCTGGCACCGCAACTTCGCAAGTATTTAGGGTCTAAGATCACGGATCCGCCAATCACGATGAGGAAGGGGAGAATGTGTCGCGCCTCGCCACGACCGGTCTCACCTTGTTGTCCCTGGTGTTCGCTGTTGCCCTTCCGGTGACCGCCCAGGCCAAACCCATAGCTGCTTACCCCAGTCCCAACGTACGAGTCGCCTCCAACGAGACGACGATCTCGTTCCGTGGGATAAAGCCGAAACAACTCGGCAAAGTCACCGTTCGCGGATCCAGGAGCGGCCTCCATCGTGGCCGTTTCGTCGCCCATAGCGACGGCAAAGGCGTCAGCTTCGTACCCAGGCGTGACTTCCAGTTCAAGGAGCGGGTCACTGTCAAATCCGCCCGTAACTCCTTCATCGGGACCGGCAAGCCGGCCAAACGGAAATACTCCTTCGCTACCGGCCTGCTCAAGCCGAAGGGCTGGCGGGATGAACCCCAGGTGCCGAAGCAGGGCACAACGCCTCCCGAGTGGATCACGTACCGGTCCTTTCCGCTCAAGGTCCCCAAGGTCACTATCAACGTGAGCAAGGAAGGCTCCTCCGACGGTGACATTTTCTATGCCCCCCGGACCAACGGCCCGATCATCGTCGACAAGACCGGCGAGCTGGTCTATTACCGGCCCGGCCTGCGGGTCACCGACTTCCGCAAGCAGTCTTACCGGGGCAAACCGGTACTAACCTGGTGGCGACGCGCGCAGGTCGGCGAATTCGTGGAGAGCAGCTACGCAATCGCCAACTCCAGCTACAAGGTGATCAAGCGGTTCGAGGCCGGAAACGGGTACACCAGCGACCCTCACGAGTTCACGATGGCCAGCCGGAACACGGCGTACGTGAACTCCTTCCGCACGGTGGTCATGGATCTCCGCCAGTACGGGGGCCTCAAGAAGACCCCGGTAATGGACAACGTCGCCCAGGAAGTCGACCTCCGCACCGGCCAGGTCATCTGGGAATGGCATTCGCTCGGCAACATCAAGGTCGGCGAGACCTACATGCCGATTCCCCGCAAGATCACCCGGCCCTTCGATTACTTCCATCTGAACTCGATCGCCAGGGACAAAGACGGCAACATGCTGATCTCGGCCCGTCACACATCGGGGCTTTACAAGGTGAACCGCCAAACCGGCAAGGTCATGTGGCGAATGGGAGGCAAAGACTCTGACTTCAAGCTGGGTGCGGGTTTCCGGTACGCCTACCAGCATGATTTCCGTCGTCACGCCAACGGCACATACTCGATCTTCGAGAACGGTGCCGCGGGTGGACCGCTGCCTAACCGGGCCAGAATCTCGAAGGGATTCATCTTCCGGATCAACGAGAAAATGCGGACCGCGAAGCTGCTCCGCCGCTATACGCTCGGCGGGCGTCTGGCCCCGAGTCAGGGCAACACCCAGGTACTTCCGAACGGCAATGTCTTTGTCGGCTGGGGATCACTCAAGTACTGCACCGAGTTCGCCCCCGATGGTGACGTCCTGTTTGACCTCGAGTACTCGGCGCTCAACGTCAGCTACCGCTGCTACCGCGCCCCGTGGACGGGCAGCCCCGCTACCTCGGCGATCGGCGTCAAATCCGAAGTCACCGGCGAGAACAGTCAGGTCTTTGTGAGCTGGAACGGTGACACGCTGGTCCGGACCTGGCGGATCCTGGCTGGAGGCGCGACCGGCCCGATGACCCATTTGGCCGATGTTCCCCGCACCGGTTTCGAAACGATGGCGGAGGTTCCCGGGCACCCGGCCCGATTCCGCCTGGTCGGTCTCAGCGCAGACAACAAGGTCCTTGGCCGGTCAGACGTCAATAAGCTGGGAGAGTTGACCAGATGATCAACCGGAGATCCGACAAGAGGGCGCGCGGCAGGACCGTCTTGACCTCGTTCCTGCTGGCAATCCTGACCGGGTTGGCAGTCCTGTTCAGCTTTGCTTCCCCGGCCGCTGCAAAGCAGATCGCGGCCTACCCGAGCCCGGGTAGCCAGCTTGCCTCGCCGACCGGTGACATCGCATTCAGCGGTGTCACTCCGGCATCACTGGGGAGGGTGGCTGTGCGGGGTTCACAAACCGGAATCCATCCGGGACGGATCAAGGCCTGGGGCGGGCCGGTCGGGGTCAGCTTCATTCCGAACCGGCCCTTCGCCGCCAACGAAACCGTCACCGTGAGGTCGGCCCGTCACAGTTTTTTTGGTACCGGGGGCAGCCGCAGGTATTCCTTCCGGACCGGGCTCTTCCTTCGTGAAAACCTCGGGAATGAGCCGTTCAGTCCTCCAGAGGGTCAGGTCCCTCCGGTCTGGGACACCTATGAGACCCTGCCCCTGAAGGTGCCGAAGGTCACTGTGCGCGAGAGCGAACCCGGTGTTTCCAACCTCAAGATCTTTTACGCGCCTCGAACCAGCGGACCGACTATTCTCGACCCGAAGGGCGAACTCATCTACTACCGGCCCGGGCTCAGAATCACCGACTTCCGGGCCCAGAAGTACAAGGGCCGCACCGTACTGACCTGGTGGCGAAGGGCCAAGTTCGGCAAGAGGGTTTCCAGTCGTTTCGAGATGGCCGACAGTAACTACCGCGTGTTCAAGCGCCTGACCGGTGGCAACGGTTTCACCGGTGATCCGCATGAGTTCAACCTCACCAGGCGCGGCACCGCGTACGTCACTGCCTACCGGACCGCAATCGTGGACATGAGCCGTTTCGGTGGCCCCAAGCGCGGCTTCCTGCTTGATTACATGGCGCAGGAGATTGACATCGAAACCGGTCTGGTCGTCTGGGAATGGCACCCCCTCGGCAATATCCGCCTGAACGAGACCTACCTCAAGATCCCGCGGAAGAACACCCGGCCCTTCGACTACCTCCACCTGAACTCGATCAACGATGATCGCGATGGCAACATCCTGATGTCCGCCAGGCACACCCAGGCGCTCTACAAGGTGAACCGCCGCACTGGTCAGATCATGTGGCGGATTGGTGGCAAGAGATCAGACTTCCGGCTGGGTCGCGGGGTCAGGTTCGGCTTCCAGCACGATGTCCAGCGGGCCAAGGACGGCACCCTGACCATTTTCGACAATGGTGATGGCGGCCAACACGGCCGGGTCAACAAGTTCACCAGTGCCAAAAAACCGAGGGTGAACGAGAAACGCCGCACAGTCAAACTGGTTCGCGTTTACCGAAACCCCGCAAATGTGATTTCAGGCAGCCAGGGGAACACCGAGGAACTCCCGAACGGCAACCTGTTCGTCGGCTGGGGTTCGAGGAATTCCTGTACCGAGTTTTCGGCTGCCGGCCGGGTGCTTCTCGATTTTGCCTTCTCCGCGAAGACGGTCTCCTACCGGTGCTTCAAGGCACCGTGGGTCGGCGTGCCACTTACCCCGGTCGCGATCAAATCGGCAGCAGACGAAGCCGGGAGCAGTGTGTGGGTGAGCTGGAACGGCGACACCCGGGTCCGGACCTGGCGAATCCTTGTCGGCAGTACCCGTGGCGATCTTGCGACTGTGGCGGAGGTCCCCAGGGAGGGATTCGAAACCGCGGTCCGGCTTGATCAGCCATACGGCTTTTTCCGTGCGGTCGGCCTCGACGCAAACGAAAAGGTGCTTGGCCGGTCAGAAGTCAACCAGCTTGGAGAACTGAGCCGATAGCGCCGTCTCAACCGGGACCAGGTGGGGCTTTCAGCCCTTCCCGGCAGGTCGTGGCCGCACATCCGGTGACCAGACCAAGGTTCTCGCGCATATAGGCAAGCACTCCCGAGTAGGCGGGAGACCGGAACCGGTTGTTCATTTCGTCCGGGTCCCGGGCAAGGTCGTAAAGCTCCTCGCCACCATCGTCGTAGCGGATGTACTTGTACCGGCCGATCCTGAAACCGCGGTAGCGGAGAGCCGGGGCCCGGGCGGAAATAGAGGCGTTCGCCCGGGTCTGCCGCGAATCGATCGCTATCGCCACCGGCCGGTTGGTTTTCCGTGACGGGTTCCGCCAGAACGGCTCCATCGACCGGCCGTCCACGGGATAGTCCGGTTTGGCGCCAGCGAGGTCCATGACCGTGACGGGGATGTCAATGTTGGCGGTCAGTTCCCCGCTCCTGGCCCCACGGCTCACCCCCGGCCCACGGACCGCCGTCATCACCGAGGACGAGTCTTCGTACGGCAGGAACTTGCCCCAGTCGAAACGATGTTCTCCGAGGAACATGCCGTGGTCGGAAGTCAGAATCACATAGGTGTTCGAAAGCCGGCCGCTTTGTTCAAGTGCCTGGAATATGGCCCCGATCCCGTCATCAACCGCTCTGAGCGACTCGATGTAGCTGCGGTATGAACGGCCCAGAGCGCTGATTTCAGTGCTGCCCATCCGCCTCGGTGCGGCGTTGCGAATCACCGGCGGTTTGTCACTGAAATCCGCTTCGTTGAAGGAAGGCTGGCGTGGCACCGGCGTGCGGGCCGCGGTGCCGAGATGCCTCGAAGCCGGCTGCGGACCCCGGGGGGCCGCCACGTCACCATGGGGTGCCTGGTAGTCAACCTGGATGTAGAACGGCCTTTGCTTCTCCTGCCGTATTTCGCGCACCGCCGCAGCGGTCATCACATCCGTGAGGTAGTGGCAGGGGCCGGCTGGCCAGATCCGGTCGAGGCGGCGAACATCGCAGCCCGCCGGGTCTGTCCCCCGACCTTCGGCCCGGTAGCCTGGATTGCCAACCGGTCCGACCGGGCGGCCATCCACGTTGAGCCGGTAGCCGTAAAACCTCGTGCCCGGCATGTAAGCGGTGGTGAACCACCTGCTCCAGCCAGGCGGCACGGTCGTATCTACCCGGTCGTTGACCTCGTCGAAGTAGGAATTCGTGAACTTGCCGAAATGGGCGGTCCGGTATCCCGCCGAAGCGAGCGTCACCGGCAGGTTGTGCTCGATGATGTCATGACGCTGCCAGCCGGTCCAGCCGCCGTTCGGGCCCTCGTTCGCAAGTACGCCGTTATTCCACGGGTACTGACCGCTAAGCAAGGATGCCCGGGAAGGACTGCAGACCGGCGAGCTCGCATAGTGATTGGTGAACTCGGTGCCACGATTCAGCAGTAACCGGACCGTGTTTGGCATGACCGGCCGGTAGCTGCCATCCAGGGCGCGAAACTTCGCCCGGACGGTTGCCGCGTTCTGGTCATCGGTCTGGATGACCACGAAGTTCGGTCTCGCGGCAGGGGCCGCATCGGCATGACCGAGCAGGAGCGCAACTCCCAGACAGACAAAGAGAGCAGCATGCCGACGCCAGCCCCCGGGGAGGGAGCGGACCATCGGATCAGCCTCCGGCGCCGAGTTTCTTTACGGCATCCCGGAAGGTCTTGACTTCAAGAGAAGGCTTCTTGCGGCCTGCGAGCTTCTCGCCGTGCCTGTTGACCCAGATCACGGGTACCTTCATCTTGAGCAGGGGAGCCACATCGGTGTCGTAATTGCTGCCGATGTGAAGCCAGCCCTTCTTGCCGCCGATGCGACGGGCGCATTCCTTGAAATGCGTATCGTCGGGCTTGTAGCTGCGGACCTGCTGGGCGGTCACGACCAAATCGAGTTCGGTCCGCAGATGACGACGGGATATGCCGAGCATCTTGTCATCGATGTTGCTGATAATCCCGATCTTGTACTTCTTGGCGAGCCGGTCCATAGCGGCGTTGGACTCACGGAAGGGCAGCCAGTAGGCGACGCTGTCGGGCAAAAACTGGGCCCGCGAAGGTTCGACCTCCCAGCCGATCTCGCCAGCTACCTTGATGATCGTCCGGCGCAGCACCTCGGCGTAGAGCTCATAGGAACCCGCCATGATTTCCGCCTGAACCTCGAAGAAACGGGCCAGGAAGGCGTCAGGGTCGAAGCTGAAGCCGTCTTTCTCGGCCTCCTTGGAGCAGGCGCCGACAATGCCCTTCTCCCAATCGATCAGGTCTCCGTAGCAGTCGGTGGTAACCCACTCGATGTTCTTAAGTGATGGCAGCGGCATGCGGGAAGGGCATTATGTCGGATAGTGTCTCCTGTCGGCTTCGACGTCGCCTCTGGGCTTTCGGAGTCCCCCAACTCCGAACTCTGAAAAGGTCATGGATCTCCTCGAATATCAGGGAAAAGAACTGTTCGCCCGTCACGGGCTGCCAGTCCCCAAAGGTGTGCACGCTTCTACTGTTGACGCGGCCGTAACCGCTTCTGAAACCCTCGGCTACCCGGTGGCCGTCAAGGCGCAGGTTCTGATCGGCGGTCGCGGCAAGGCCGGCGGCATCAAGATCGCCCAGGACAGCACTGAAGCCCACGAATATGCCGGTGAAATAATCGGCATGGACATTGTCGGACCTCATGGCGAGGGACCGTTCAAGGTTCACGAGCTCTGGGTTGAGGCCGGTTCGGAAATCGAATCCGAGTTTTACGCCTCGGTCATTCTCGATCGTTCTGCCAAGAAGCTGATGGTCATGCTTTCCCGGATGGGTGGAATGGACGTTGAAGCTATCGCCGCCTCCGACCCTGAAGCTCTGGTCAAGCAGCATGTCGACCCGATCACCGGGCTCGGCGAGGATGAAGCCCGACAGATCGCCGCCCGGGCGAAGATTCCGGAACAGGTCGCTGGCGAAGTCGCGAATGTTCTGGTCCAGCTGGTCGAAGTCGCCCAGGCCGAAGACGCCACACTAATCGAGGTCAACCCGCTGATCGTCAATTCCGACGGCGAGGTGATCCTGCTCGATGCGAAGGTCACGATCGACGGTAACTCCCTGTACCGCCACCCGGAGCTTGAGGAACTGCCGGAAAGCGCAGATCAGGACCCGCAGGAAGCGATGGCCCGGGAACGGGGTCTTACCTATGTGTCCCTGGACGGCAACATCGGGATTCTCGGCAACGGTGCCGGACTCTGCATGTCAACCCTGGACGTTGTCGCCCAGGCCGGCGGCAGGCCCGCCAACTTCCTTGACGCCGGCGGCGGATCGAAGGCGGAAGCGATTATCGATGCGCTAGAAGTCATCACCTCGAATCCCGAGGTGTCGGCGATTCTCTTCAACATCTTCGGCGGAATCACCCGTTGCGACGAAGTCGCCCGGGGCATCATCGAAGCCACCGGCAAGATCGGCCTTGAGCTGCCCCTCGTGGTCCGCCTCGATGGCACAAACTCCGAAGAAGGCCTCGCCCTGCTGGCCGAAGCCGGACTTTCCAACCTGCACCACGAAGCCACCATGCTCGGCGCGGCCCGCAAGGTCGTCGAGCTGGCCGGGAACTGAGGATCAGAGTGAGCATCATCATTGACAACGACACGAAGCTGGTCGTCTCCGGCCTGACCGGACGCGAGGGAAGCTTCCACGGCCTCCGCAATCGCGACTACGGGACCCAGCTGGTCGCCGGAGTCACCCCCGGCAAGGGCGGGCAGGACGTTGAAGGTACCCCCGTTTTCAACACGATCGCGGAATCAGTCGACGAAGCCGGAGCCAACACTTCGATGATCTTCGTTCCGGCAAAGTTCGCGGCCGCAGCGATCAACGAGGCAATTGATTCCGGTGTTGAAACAGTCATTGCGATCACCGAAGGAATTCCGGTCATGGACATGTTGCCGACCTATTGGAAGGCTCGCGAGAAGGGTGTCCGCCTGATCGGCCCGAACTGCCCGGGCGTCCTCTCGCCCGGCAAGGCGAACGTCGGCATCATCCCCGCCCAGTTTTTCGATCAGGGACGGATCGGCGTGGTCTCGAAGTCCGGCACCCTGACTTACCAGATCGGTAATGAACTGAAGCAGGCCGGCGAGGGCAACTCGACCATCGTTGGTATCGGCGGTGACCCGATCGTCGGTTCCGACTTCATCGACATCCTTACCCTCTTCGAAGCTGATGATGAAACCGACATGATTGTCATGGTCGGAGAGATCGGCGGCGATGCCGAAGAGAAGGCCGCCGAGTTCATCGCGGCCGAAATCTCAAAGCCCGTTGTCGCCTACATCGCCGGCTTCACAGCTCCTCCCGGCAAACAGATGGGCCACGCCGGTGCGATTATCTCCGGTTCGTCGGGGACCGCCCAGGCCAAGCAGGAAGCCCTGGAAGCGAAGGGAGTGCGAGTCGGTGAAAGCCCGACCGAAGCAGCGCAGATCGCGGTCGAAATCCTGGGTTCGCTTTAGGCTTGGAGGAACGGCATGTGGCGGCTGATCGACCGGGCCCGGGTCGGCGAGCTGCCGGATCGCCTTGCATGGCTCATTCTCGGGTTCGGGATGGTGGTTTCGTTCGGCCTGGCGATGTGGTTTGGCCGCAACAGCTGGTATTCGGTCGATGAGCAGGTCTGGCTGACAGAGTCGGCTGATTTCAGCCTCGGTACCGCTTTCAGCGATCATTACGGGCACCTGGTTCTTGTTCCGCGGGTCCTTTACAAGCTGATCTTCGCGACGCTCGGTACCGGTTATCTGCCGTTCCGGCTACTTTCCCTTTTCGCGATTTTCCTGACGGTCGCGCTGCTTTTCGTCGTGCTCAAGCGGCGCCTACCTGCTTTTGTGGCATTGGCACCCTGCCTGGTTCTTCTGGTTTTCCCGGTAGATCCCTGGAACTACCTTGTCGGCAACGGATTCTTCGTCCTGTTGCCGGTCGCCTGCGGTCTCGCGGCCCTGATCTGTCTGGAGCGCCAAAACCGGACCGGAGATTTCGCAGCTTTTGGTCTGCTCTGTTTCGGCATCCTCACCTGCACTTTCGTATTGCCATTCATTGCCGGAATCGCTCTGGTCTTCCTGCTTACCCGTGAGAATCGCCACCGTGCCTGGATCGGACTTCTGCCGCTGGCTGCCTACGCGCTCTGGCGCCTCCTTGAAGGCGTCGCGACCACAACAGCCGCCAACGACGGCACGGACTGGGTGAACCTGTTTCAACTACCGGTCTGGAGTTTTCAGGCGATTGGAGCGATTCTCGCCGCACTGGCCGGCCTGAATTTCGACGTCTCGACCCACGCGCCTTACCCCTCCGGTGGACCAGCGGCACCATCTCTCGCGATCCTGGTGGTGGGGGCGGCAGCCTGGCACCTCCGAAAGGCCGGTCCCTCCCGCGACCTCTGGTTGTTTTTGGCGATTCTTCTGGCCCTTTTCACTTCACAGGTTCTGGTCTCCGGCGAAGCGGGCCGAGGTCCGGCGGAGCCGCGGTACATGTATCCCGGCGCGATTCTGGTGGTACTTGCCGGAGCCGAGATCCTGCGGGGAATCCAGTGGAGCCGGGCCGGGTTCATCGGCATCTGGTCTGTCTGTGTCGTTTCACTGCTGACCGGCGGGGCGTTGCTGACCCGCAACACCGAATGGATGAAGCTCTGGTTCGATCAGGCCCGGGCCGATATCACCGCGATTTCACTGCTTGAATCGACCGGCAACCCCCCACCCGTCTCGGCCCAGCCCCGACTGCGCGCGCTACCCCGATACTCGGGTTCCGGTGCTGAGGCCTACGGTTTCCGCGGATGGTCAACGACCGATCTCATCAACGGTCCGGCCTGGGCCTCGGAACAGGTGGATGATTTTCTGGCCAGATCGCGGGGTTATGGACTGGAGCCATTGCCCACCGCCGGGACCTGCCGGGTAGCCACAAAGGCGGTCGACGGGAAGTTGCCGCTGCCGATGGCGGGTGGCCTGATCCAGGCAGCTGCCGACGGGAAGGTCACGCTGGGCCGATTCGCGCCGACCGCATCGGTCGACCTCGGTCCGGTTCGAAAGGGCCTGACCTACCGGATCACACTCATCCCCGATCGGGATTCGACCCGCTGGTACCTCACCGGTCCGCGGCTCCGGCTCTGTGCCGGATGAGCGCCGCTATGATCGACCGTTCCTGAAAACGCCCGCCGGATCCTTACCCGGGGGCAATCACGAGGATTCCGATGCCAGACACGATCAGCTTTGCCCGAGGTGCCCCCAGTCCCGACCTGATTCCGGTTGAAGCCGTCCGCGAGGCGACCGCGAAGGCGCTCGATACCGACTGGCAGAAGGCGCTCTCTTACGGAGTCGGGATCGGTCATCCGGGGCTCTGCGCGTGGATCGCCGGACGCCACGGCATAGACGCCGACCAGGTGATGACCACGAACGGTTCGCTGGAAGCAGGGGCGATGCTTTTCCGCCATCTGCTCGAACCCGGTGACCGGGTGGTGGTTGAACAGCCGAGCTATGACCGCACCCTCTTGCTGCTTGAGCAACTCGGGGTGGAATTCGTGCCTGTTGCACTTGAAGAAGACGGAATCGATGTAGACGCCATCGAGAAGGCCCTTGAGTCCGGGCCGATCAAACTTGCTCACATCATTCCCAACTTCCACAACCCGGCCGGTTGCACTCTTTCCGGGGCGAAACGTCAGCGCCTGGTTGCGTTGGCGGCGGAGCATGACTTCACGATCTTCGAGGACGACCCTTACCGGGAACTGCCTTTTGGCGAGGATCCTCCAGCCACCATGCTTTCGATCGACGAAGCGGACAAAGTGATCCATGCTTCCTCGTTCTCGAAGACGGTCAGTCCCGGAGTCCGTACCGGGTACCTTGCCGGACCGGTCGGGCTGATCGCCGGGTTGGCGAAGGTCGCAAACGAGAACTACATCTCTCCGAACATGCTTTCCGGCTCGCTGGTGCTTGAACTCTGTCAATCCGGCGTGCTCGACGAGAACATCGCCAAGGTCAAGGTCGCGCTTCAGGAGCGTCGCGACGCGCTGGTCTCGGCGCTCGCCAGGCATATCCCGGAAGCCGGCTTTGTCCTCCCGGGTGGCGGCTACTTCCTCTGGGCCGATCTTGCTGAAAGCCGGGACACGGTTGAACTCGCGAAAAAGGCCAAGGATGCCGGCGCACCGTTCATACCGGGGACGGACTTCATGCTCGAAGGCGGCTCCAACAGCCTCCGCTTCTCGTTCGCCTCCGTTCCCCCGGAGCACATGGACGAAGGTATCGCCCGCATCGCGTCCTGCCTCTGAGCGGCTGAACCACCCCGGGGGTAGCTAACGCCCGTAACGGTCGTCCGAAAGGACCAGTTGATCGGGCAGGGCCGCTCTCGGAGGTGGTGCCGGGTCAGCCCGGACGGTGACGGTCTCAGCAACCGTGCGGGTGATCTCATGCTTGCCATCGGCCGCCTCGATCAGAACGGACCTGTCGTCCCTGGCGGTGACGGTTCCCGCAAGCCCGGGCTCGAGACCGATGTCCTTCAGGTAGTGGAGCAGGCTCTCCGCCTCGTTCTCGAAGCGGAGGACCACCACTTTGGCTCCGAGGTCAACGTCGGCCAGCGGGGCTCCCTGCTCACGAACCCCGTCAATCGGGTGACCATGCGGGCAGGTGTTGGCGTCACCGATCGCGGCCCGCATCCTTTCCTCCAGTACGGGTGACATCGCATGTTCGAGCCGCTCGGCTTCCTCATGGACCTCGTCCCAGGGAATACCCAGCACATCGGTCAGGAAACGCTCGATCATCCGGTGGCGCCGGGTGATCTGTTCCGCCTCTGTCCGGCCCTCATCAGTGAGGTGGAGGATCTTGTCGGCGCTGCGAGTGACGTATCCGTCCTTTTCGAGCCGTTTGATCATTTCGTGGACGGTCGGGGGCGAAAGCTGCATCGCCTTGGCGATGTTGGCGCCGGTGATCGGCAACCCGGCTTCCATCAACCAGAAGATCGTCTGGAGATACTCCTCTTCAGCGACTGTCGCATCGGACATGACCTGATCCTAGATGTTCCGGCTCAGGCAGCCATGAGCGAAGTAACCACGGCTTCGTAAAACCCGGCGCCGTTTCTTTCCGCAGTGACCTGCGCGTTCGGGTAGCGGCCCATGGCTTCGCGCACGCCCGGATCCTTTTCGGGGCCATTCGCGACAATGAAGAACCGACCGACCGAGGGAGCTACCTCGAGGTCCTCGACCGAGTCACCGACCGCGATCGTTTCCTCCAGCGCGTAGCCTCGAGCCTTTGCGTGAGCCGCTACCGCCCGGGACTTCGAGACCCCACTGGGGACGAGGTGGTAACAGTGCGCCTGCTCGATCCCTTCCATGCGGCGGTGAATGGCTCCGTTATCCAGGAGCCGCAGATCGCCATGGCCGTTCTGCTCAAGGATCAGGTTGGCCTCCTCCGGGTCTACCTCACCCCGGAAAAGATGGGACATCTCCCGGTTGAGATGCCATGGCTCGTGGAATTCAAGCCGGCCCGGAAAGGAACCGATCAGCAGCTCCGGCACTCCCCGATCGGTCATCTGCTCGACCACTGTCCGCTCCGGATCAAGTTCGAAATCACCGGTCATCATGGTCAGCTCCCGGTCAATCGAAAAGGCCGAACCGGCCTCGAATATGAAGGAAGTCTGACCGATGATCCGGGCGTCTTCATGGACTTGAACGTAGCGGCGGCCGGACATGATCACGACTTCGACCCCGGCCCTGGAGCAGGCCTCGAGAGCCCTCGCCTGGGCCATCGAGAAGTTGCCGTCTTCATCGGTGAAGAGGGAGGCGCCGGCTCCGAGCAGGGTGCCGTCAAGGTCGGTGTAAACACAGCGGAGGCTCATGGGCCGCTCAGGCTATCTGGAACTCGCGAGACTGGAGAAAGCCGGTCGCAGGATCGGCTCCGGGGACGTGCCGTCTACCGGCGTGAGAACCCCGGTGTCCTTCCTGGCAATCCGGGCCAGGGTGGCCGCAATCGTATCGATTACCTCGGTTGACATGCCGCTCAAGGCGACCAGCGACTGGTGGGCGTTCCGTTTGGTTCCCAGCTCCACCTGGGCCATCCCTTCAAGCCCCACCTCGTTCCAGACATCGATCAGCATTGCGATCTCGACTCCGTAGCCGCAGGTGAAGGGAATGCGCTCCAGGAGTTCCCTCCGGACTGCTACTTCGCCGGCCAGAGGCTGGTCGAAGGCGAGCAGCTCCGGGGCAAGCCGGGAAAGAAGTGGCCGGGCCGCCAGTTCGGTGACTCGTCCCCCTCCGGCCGGTTCCTCGCTCTCGCCGATCCTGAACGGACGGCGATAGCGTCCTTTTACAAACTGCTTGCGGTCGTCTTCTGTCAGGGGTCCGATCAAGCCGGTTATGTAGTGGCGCCCGAAGTCGGCGATGTCGCCGTCCACATATACGAGCAGGTCTCCGGAGGCGACTTCCTGGGCCCGCCACATCGCATCTCCTTTGCCGAGCGTCGGACCGAAGCCGTCAGCAAGTTCATTCTCCGAAACGACTTCGGCTCCGGCATCCCGGGCAACGGTCGCGGTGCCGTCCGCCGAATCGGCGTCAACTACCAGGATCTGGCTGACCAGTCCCTCCTCGGCGAGCATCATGAGCTCGGCTACGGTGGCGGCGATCGTGCCGGCCGTGTTCCGGGTGGGGATGACCACACTGACCGTTCCCCGCAGCTTGCGGGCGATATCTGTGGCGGAGAAGTCCGTATGGTCGAAGGTGTCTAGCATCGTCATTGTGAATCCCGGCCCGCAAACCCTACGCACCGCCCGCGGCGAGGTCAACATCTCGGAGCCAGTGATCGTGGGTGTGGTCAATGCCACCCCGGATTCTTTCTCGGACAGGGGCGACCGTTCCACCGCGGGCAGCATCCGGCAGGTTGAAGCCCACCTGGAGGACGGTGCCGGGATCATCGAGATCGGGGGGGAATCGAATGTGATGAACCGGCCCGCGATCACCGCGGCTGAAGAGATCGGGCGCATCCTGCCCGTGGTAGAAGCTGCTGTCGCAGCCGGTGCGCTGGTCTCGGTTGACACCTACAAGCCGGAGGTGGCTGAAGCAGCTCTTGAGACGGGTGCGGCGATCATCAATGACATCAGCGGTGGTGGAAACGACACATTGATCCGGGTCGCGGCCGAGGCGGGTGCTGCCGTGGTCTTGATGCACACCGTGGTCGAGCCGAAGACGCAGCGCTGGGATGAAGATGCCTATCCGGAAGGGATAGTTGCCCATCAGGTTGCTTTCTTCGAGGAGCGGTTGAGGATGCTCGAAGAGGTCGGGCTCGAGCGAGACCGGATCGTGATCGATCCCGGACCAGACTTCGGCAAGACCCCGCGACAGACGGTCGATTCACTGAAGGGGCTGCCTGAACTTGCGGCGCTGGACTGTCCGCTCATGCTGGCTGTCTCGCGCAAGGATTTCATCGGAGCGATCACCCACCGCCCTCCATCTGCCCGCTCTGCCGGCACCTTTGCCGCGCTCGGCTTCGGACTCGACTGCGGTGGACGCCTGCTGCGGGTCCATGACGTGGCCGGCACCAGGGATTTCGTCGCTGTCTGGCAGGCCCTGCGCGGTGAATCGGAGGTGGATCCGGGG
>JAGQUU010000246.1 GCA_020438345.1 Solirubrobacterales bacterium
CCCGGGAGATGCTTGAAGAGGAGTTGCGTCGCCCCGGGGTCTACTACTCGGTGCTGGAGGAGCTGGCCCAAGGAAAGCGAGCGGTAGGTGATCTCGCGCAGGCGATCGGCACCCGGACCAGCAACCTCCAGGGCTACCTGGAAACACTTGTCGGGATGCGGCTGGTGCGCTACCTCATCCCCGTGACCGAACGCAAAGGCAGCCGGCGCGGCCAGTTTGAACTCGCCGACGAGTTCATGAAGTTCTGGTTTCGATTCGTGTTCCCCTACCAGGAGGAACTGAAGAGTGGACTCAAACCCGCTGACCTGTACCGGCTCGAGATCGCCCCGCATCTCAATGACCACATCGCCCCGGTCTGGGAGCGGCTTTGCCGACAGTGGTCGTTGGGGCAGGGTTCAGCCTCCAGGGTCGGTGGCTGGTGGGGGCCATCCCTGAATACCTACAGGCGTTCCGGAGAGCGCCAGACCGAGGAGATTGATCTGGTCGGGTTGGCCGGTTCAACGGTCAAGGTCCTCGGTGAATGCAAGTGGACCGCGACAAAGATGCCCCACCGGGTCCTGACCGATCTGGAAGCCTTCAAGCTCCCGGCGCTGGTCCAGTCTGGTGCCAAGCTCCCTTCCGGCGGGCCGCTGATCCAGCTTTTCAGCCGCAGCGGATTTACTCAACAGCTGATCGCAACCGCCGCCGGCCGGCCCGACATCGAGCTGATCGGACCGGGGCAGATACTCGCACCCGGCTCGAAGTGCCCTCCCGCCGACCGGTAGGTTAAACGCGGGCAGACCCAAACGAGAACCGGCTTGCTTTCACTCCACCACACCCACCTCATGGCCTCCGATATCGACGAGACGATCCGATTCTGGACCGACGGTTTCGGCGCCGAAACCGTCTTTGACCGGGAGTTCGCCGGGGCCAGGAACGTCTTCATGAAGGTCGGGACCGGACGCCTTCACCTCTACGACCAGCCCCCCAGGAATCTCGACCAGGCAGTGGTCCATCACCTCGGCGTGCAGACCGACCGAATCGACGAGGTAGTCAAGCGGCTGAGAGCCATGAATATCTCGGTGACCGACGTGCGAAGCGAACCGGACGCCTCCTACGCGATGGCGAAAGGCCCCGACAACCTGCTCGTCGAGATCTTCCAACCCGACGAGGCCTCCGTACCCGAAGAACTCCGGTCGTACTTCGGGTTCGCTACTTGAGCGGCCGCGCCCTCTGAGGACTGCGCTTCCCAAGGTGGTCGCGGCGGCCTGGCGATCTTGCGGGCCTTCGCTGTTCCGCCACGAAGACAAATACGACCAGGGCCCGGACCCCGTGTGATCTGTAGCGTCCACACCCTGCGATCTGTAGCGTAATGACCCTCCCGGTTTTACCTTCCGGACATCCGTGGGGTCATCCGATACAGCACCAATCTGACACCTGCGGCATGTGGCGTGAGCCTCTATTCGCCAATGGCCCTGAACCGGGCTGCCGCAACTAGGATGCCCGCATGAGCCGGAAGCGCAAGCCTCGTCGTGAGCAAGGCCACCCCGCCCGGATCTCCGCCCGCCGCGAGCGTGAAGGGTCCCACCGGAGATCCCGTTCGCCGGTCGTCAAGATCTGCCGCACCGCCGAATCCCTGAACGACGCTTTCGAGGCGGAACTCTACGTTTCCGAGCTGCTTGGATTGTTGTGGCAGGGGTTGGCTGACGAGAACCTGATCGAGCCTGGGGATATTCTCGAACCCGAAGCCACCGAAGCGTTCGTCACCGAATGTGCCGCGGTTGGAGGCCGGGGAGCCTTGGTGATCTTGCGTGGTTTCGCCGCCCTGGCTGATCCGGGACCGGCCGGGCTGGCAGGAAGGCTGGCGGGCGAGCTTGAGGGTTCGGTCAACGCTCCGGAGTGGGCAGGATCGATCGGAACCGCGCGCCCCGAGCGAGCTGCCGTGATCACCGAGCAGCCCTTCGAGGACGGCAGGACCTGGCTTGTGGAATCGGCAAGAAGCGACGGCACACGCGACACGATCGGCATCTACATCGACAACAACCTCGGCTGTTCAGCCGATGAGATCCTGCTCTCGCCCCCGATTGACGTGGCCAGGAAGCTAATCGACAAGAACGCCGAGCCGGGTTTCGAAACGGATTTTGAAGAGGTTGACCTTGCTCTCGCCGCCGCCCGGCTTCGCGCCGCGATGGATCTGGCCGAAGACACGGTCGACCTTCACACCGAGGAAGACGAGGAGTTCGCCGCCCTCAGGGCACTTGCCTATTCGCGGTTGGATGCTTTGCCGGCCGCCGATCCGGACGATGGCCGCCCGAAGGTGCAGAGCTCCGAACGGGAGGCCCTCCTTGCCGAGTTCCTTGCCTCACCAGAGACTGAAACCCTGACCGGGATGGAGGACGCTTCGACGCTGGCCCAGGCCGCGATCGATTTCGCCTCCGACTATGCCGATGGCCGGCCACTGCGCTGGAGCCCGATGCTGGTCGAGATCTTCACGGGCGCCTGGCTTCCCACGAAGGTGGTCGCCGACGAAGAGTTCTTCGATGCCGTGCCAGTCTCCCTCGAGGCCTGGGTCCGTTTCACCGCCCGAAAGAGAAACCTCGCCACCGAGGACACCGCCCAGCTCCTGGACGCGGTGGAATCTTCCACAAGCGACCTGCTTGCCCAAGAAGACGAATCACCGGGTGAGCGAAGCGTCGGCGCGGAACTGGTCGAAGCAATGAGAGAAGCAGGAGTCGACCCAACCGACCAAAAGGCCCTCGAAACC
>JAGQUU010000247.1 GCA_020438345.1 Solirubrobacterales bacterium
ACTCCTCGTGGGTCATCGCCAGCACCATCGGGGAGCCTTTGCGATCATCCAGCTTGAACAGTTCGTCGATTCCGATTCGTCCGGTCTTCTCCCAGGGTTCGGAGGGCTGCAGGATCGGCATCGAGATCTCCTGGCCGCCGATCCGGTCCATCTCCTCCCGGATGATCTGCTCCACCTTCCGGTGGGAACGCCATCCGGCCGGCAGGTAGGTCCAGAGCCCGGCCCCCATCTGGCGCACCATCCCGGCCCGGACGAGCAGCTTGTGGCTGATCGCCTCGGCATCGGCAGGCGGGTCTTTCAAGGTCGGAAGGAGTGTTCGGGAGAGCCTCGTCATCGAGGTCGGAGCCTACCGGCCGGGCAGGCTTTTCATCTTCCGGTCATGGGCCGGAGGCTGGTCCAGCTCGAATACGCGAACCATCGCCGGAAACTAGGCCCGCGTGAAACGGCGTCCGGCGGTGGGACTCACCTCTTCGTCGACCAGCAGACTGTCGTTCTCGGCCTTCTGCGAGGCTTCATGCTCCATCCTCGCGATTTTTTCGGGGGTGAGATCCCCGGCGTTCTCGTCTTCGATCTTCTTGACCCAGGCTTCGCCTTCGGCGGATTCCTTCTCGTCGAACTCGACCTCGCCATCACGGTCGAGAGAGAGATCGATCTGCTCGAAGAGGGTGTCGACCAGCTCAGCGGTCGGAACTTTCTTGATCGCCTTGCCTTTGGCGAACACGACGCCTTCGTTCTTGGCCCCGGCGATTCCGAAGTCGGCACCTTTGGCTTCCCCAATGCCGTTCACCGCGCAACCGAGCACAGCGACTTCGATCGGTTCCTCGTACGCCTCCAGCCGCTGTTCGACCTCGGCCACCACGGCGTCCATGTCGAACTGGAGCCGGCCACAGGTAGGACAGGCGATAAGGACCGGTCCGCGTTCCCGCAGCTTGAGCGCCTTGAGGATCTCCCAGGCCACCTTCACTTCTTCTTCGGCATGGAAGGTGGAGAGGCTGATCCGCACCGTGTCACCGATGTTGTCGGCCAACAGCGCCCCCAGCCCGACCGAACTCTTCAGCGAACCGGACCACTTGGTCCCGGCCTCGGTGATCCCGAGGTGGATCGGGTACGGAATCTTTTCGGAGAGGAGGCGGTTGGCGGCGATCGTGTTCGGCACGTTGGTCGATTTGATCGAAACCTTGAAATTGGTGAAATCGAGCTCTTCCATCATCACCACAAACTCGGTGGCGGCGGTCACCAGAGCTTCGACAGGATTCTCCCGCTCAAGGGCATGAAGGTGCTTGGGAAGCGACCCCGAGTTCACGCCGATCCGCATCGGAGTGCCCTTCAGGTTGGCCAGCTCGGCCACTTCCGCGACCTTCTCCCGGCCACCGATGTTGCCCGGGTTGAGACGGATGCAATGAGCCCCGGCTTCGCTCGCTTTAAGGGGGAGAGTGTGGTTGAAGTGGATGTCGGCGATGATCGGGATCGGCGAATCCTTGACGATCGTCTTCAGCGCCTCGATGTCCTTGTCACGCGGGACGGCAACCCGCACGATGTCCGCTCCAGCCTCGGCGACCTTGTTGATCTGTTCCATGGTCGCTTCGAGATTCGCGGTCTC
>JAGQUU010000248.1 GCA_020438345.1 Solirubrobacterales bacterium
ATGCTGGTCGGCTCCTTCCGGATCAACGATCAGGAGATCTCTTCGGTGCCCTACACCCGGGCCGCAGACGAGATCAACAAGAACCCCGATGCGGCTGCGATCACCCTGGATTACTCGCATGTGACCCCTTCGCCGATCGCTCCGATCAAGCCGTACCTCGACGACGAAAGCAAGGTGGTCACGGTCGGGACTCTTCCGGATCGTCGGGACTTCATCGAACAGGTGCTGCAACCGGTGGATCTGGTCACACCCGCGACCGATGCTTTCGCCGGACCCGGACCGGTCCGGGTCCTCACCCTGGATTCGGGTATTCCTCCCACCGATGATTCATTTGTGATTCCCGGCGGACTTCCCTTCGAGGTGCCACCGGGCTGGCGCATCGTGAAGCAGGAAGCATTCCCCGGCCTCTTCACCCTCTACGACACGATCTACGCCCGGGAGCGACAGGCGGAAAGCCCGCAGAGCTAGCTGCTCCGCACCGCCTGACCCTGACCGGAGCGGCTACCTTTTGCCGGATGCCAGCTGAACACTTCGATGAGATAGCCGGGGAGTACGACGAGTCACTGCCACCCCATGTGGTGGAGCATTACATCGTCAAGAGGGTCAACCGGCTAAGTAGCCTGATCGATTCGGGCAGGGTTCTTGATGTCGGCTGCGGCACAGGAATCCTCGCGGGCAGACTGGCCGCAAGGGGCTATGACCTGACCGGTGTGGACCCCTCGGAGGGGATGCTGGAAGAAGCCCGGAAGAACATCACCGGGGCACGCTTCATCCAGGGTTCGGGGACCGCGCTTCCCTTTGGAGATAACGAGTTTGATCTCACCTACTGCGTTGCCGTGATGCACCACGTCGCCGAGGCAGGGGATGTGAAGAAGACCCTGGCGGAGATGGTCCGGGTCACCCGCTCCGGAGGGCTGGTTGTGATCTGGGACCACAATCCGCGCAATCCGTACTGGAAGTACCTGATGGCCAGGGTCCCCCAGGATGACGGGTCGGAGCGCCTGATTCCCGAAGCTGAAGTCACCGGCGGTCTGGAGGCTGGTGGCGCGGTTGTGGTCGAGAGCTGCCAGTCCGGTTTCGTGCCGGATTTCACGCCTCCACGACTACTCAAGGGAGCGGCAAGGCTGGAGGGCATGGTCGAGCGGACGCCCGGCCTCAAGCGGCTCTGCGCCCACAATGTCGTTATAGCGTCAAAGACCTGATCTCAGCGTCGGCCGAACCGGAAACCCAGGATCAGCCTGATCATCCTCAGGCCAAGAAAGAAGGCCGTTACGGGGTTGCCGGTGACCGAAGACTGGCCGACCCGGGGCAGGTAGTTGACCGGGATTTCCACGAACCGGACCCCGCGGCTGATCGCCAGCATCAGCATTTCCGGACCGGCGTGGCTGCCACCGATGGTCATCTCCCCGGCCAGCATGTGGGCGGTGTCGCGCCGGATCAACCGGTAAGTGCATCCGATGTCACTGAGGTGGCTTGTGTTGAAGATCAACTCGACCATTTTCGCCACCGCCCAGTTACCCCAGCGCAAGAAGAGCCCCATGTTGGCGCCCTCCCAGATCAGTTCGTTGGTGGTCCGGGTGCCCAGCACCAGGTCGATCTCGTTCGAGTAGGCAAGCAGCTTGATTACATCGGCCGGGAGGAAGGTGCCGTCAGGTTCGGCCAGAACGATCAGGTCACCTGCCGCTTCCCGCAATCCACGGCGGATCGCGTTGCCGTAACCCTGGGCGGTTTCCACGACTTCCCTGGCCCCGGTCAACGCAACTTCTTCCGAAGTTCCCTCGCGGGCGTTGTTGTTTACGACCAGCACCTCGTCAACCACACCGGTTGCCTCGAAGCCCTCGATCACTCCACGGATCGAGTCACGTTCGTTGTAGGTCATCAGGACCACTGAGACTGTCTGGTCGTTCCACATGGGTTCTCCTCGCCGGGGCAGTATAGGTAGTGGCCTGGGGCGATCCTGTCAGTGGCCGGAGGCACGACGGGCCCAGATCTGGCCCTTTCTGCGGATCGGCCGTTCGATCAGCCGGGCGGAGAGGAACCCGTAAAGAATCGAGGCGGGAAGGATCAGCGCCGACCAGATCACAACTGCCCGGATCGAGCCGTCGCGCGGGAGGTCGAGCAGGTAGGCGGCATAGCTGATGAAGACAAGGTGCATCATGTAGATCCCGAAGCTGTTGTCCGCCAGCCAGGTCATCGGACGATTCGAGAATGGTCGCTGGATTCTCCGACCGCAGAACATGATCGCCAGCATCACGGCACCGAGGCTCAGCGAAAATCCGAGTGCCATGAAAGGTGAGTGCCGGGCGTACTCGTGGGCCAGCAGAAACGGGGCGTTGCGGGAGATGCTTCCAGCCAGGTAGATGAACACCAAAAGGATGACCCCGGCCACAACCAGGGTGATCCGGGCCGGGCGGAGCAGATCCTCGAGCTTGTACCGGCGCCGCAGCTCCACGAAAAGCCAGGCGGCGGTCATGCCGACGGCGAAAGAAAAAGCCCAGCCCGGGAACTGGATCTCCGAGGCAATGAAAAGCCGGTCGATCGTTGTTTGTGAAAAGCCCAGTCCGAGGGCATCCGAGACGCCAGCGAGGTTGACGAAAACGAGCTTCCAGGCAGAGGTGATCGCCCCGGCGGCGACGAGACCGAGGAAAGGGTGACGGAAGTACCAGGCCGCGATGAACGGCAACAGCAGGTAGAAGATCACCTCGGAAGAAAGCGTCCACAGTGCCCGGTTGATCCCGAAACCGAGGAAGAAGACATTGCGGAACATTTCAGCCGGGACTTCCAGGGTGGTCAGGTGCAGGAAGATGTCGAAGCCGGAAGGGAACGGCAGTTCCGGGGTCACCGGGACCGTCGCGAGCAGGATCAGCATCAGCAGGATTACGGTCCAGTAGGCGGGAAACAGCCGGGCCCAGCGGCGGATCGCATATGCCGCCCGGCTCCCGAACGCGCCGCTACGCGCAGCCGTCGGCAGGAAAAGGACGAAGCCGCTGATGATGAAAAGCATGTCGAGCGCCTGCCCGAGGATTCCCCAGGCGAGCAGGCCCCTGAAAGCATCGTTCTGGTAGGGGAGGAACCCGCAGATGATGACGATGTGGAGCATCACGACTCCCAGTACGCC
>JAGQUU010000249.1 GCA_020438345.1 Solirubrobacterales bacterium
CGGCTGGTCTCTCTGACCAGGCGCGAGGTCAGCCGTTTTCTCAAGATTCCCCGTCAGACGGTGGGCGCGCCGCTGCTCGAGACCTTCCTCTACATCTCGATCTTCGGTGCCGCGCTCGGTTCCAGGGTGGGTGACCTCCACGGTTACGAGTACATCGTCTTCGTGGTTCCCGGCCTGATCATGATGGCCTTTGCGATTAACGCCTTCACCAACAATTCCTCGTCGATCCTCCAGCAGAAGTTCCAGGGTGCGATCGATGACCAGCTCTCCTCCCCTGCCTCACCCGGCCAGCTGCTGCTGGCCTTCACGCTCGGCGGTTTCCTGCGCGGCCTGCTGATCTCGGTCGTCACCTTCATCGTCGCCAGCCTGCTGATCGACCTGCCGGTCAAACATTTCTACATCCTGATTCCAGCCCTCTTCCTGGTCGGCTGGTTCTTCGCCAGCCTTGGCGTACTGGTCGGGGTGAGGGCCGAACAATTTGATGATGTCTCCTTCGCCCAGACCTTCATCCTCCAGCCGCTGATCTTCCTCGGCGGAGTGTTTTACTCGGCGTCTCTCCTGCCCGAGCCCTACGAGACGCTGACCCATTTCAACCCGGTCTACTACATGATTTCCCTGGTCCGATACGGCTTTCTCGGAGTAGCTGACATCAGCGTCTGGCTATCGCTGGCCCTCCTCACGGCGGCGACAGGCGCGCTCACCTATGCGAACTACCGGATGTTCAAGTCCGGCTACAAGCTCCGGAGGTAAGCCCCTCCACATCCGTTGAAAGTTTTGCCGCCAGAACAGCTGCGGGGAGTCGCCGTACCCGTTTCCGGGAAAAACTATTACTATTCTGATCAACTTTATAAAGAAAAGGATTCGGCGCTCCTGCCGGGTCTCAGTGAAAGGGAATCAGAGATATGAATTCGAGCAGTCCAGCTCGCCCGCTCAAGGGCTTGACAGGGACGGGGACAGGGAGGCTGGGGCTGGTGCTCGCCTTGTTCGTCTCGTTCGCCGGCTTTGTCGCGATCCAGACCAATGTCGCCAGGGCCGCCGATCCGACGGCCCCCGCCAAGGCACCGCTGATCTCGGGCATGCCCTTGCTCCTCACCACCGACACCACCGCCGAATTCACCTTCGGCCCCGGAACCGGTGAGTCGCAGGCAATCACCGGGTACCAGTGCCGGGTCGACACCGAGACCTTCACCGACTGCACCTCACCGCTGACCGTCACTGACCTGGCTGTCGGTGACCACTACTTCGGCGTCAAGGCGAAGAACGAGATCGGTTCCGGTCCGGAGGCGACCTTTGCCTGGACCGTGGACCCCGCCCCGACCGAGAGTCCGGTTCTGGGCAAGCCCAAGGTGACCCCAAAGGCCGCCATCGTCAAGGCCGGCAAGAAGGCCAGCTTCAGCGTCTCGGTCGAGAACACCGGGGTCTTCGACGCCATCGGCACAAAGGTCTGCGCTTCGGGCCCGGCCGCCCTGGTCTCGATTGCCAAGAAGTGCCAGAGGGTCGGACTGCTCGAAGCCGATCAGATCCAGACGCTCACCTTCAGCGCCACCGTCAGGAAGAGCGCCAAGAAGGGCAAGAAGGCCGTCCTGGCGTTCACGGCCACGGCCACTGACGCGGAAGCCCAGACCAAGCGGGTCGTCGTCACCGTCAAGTAACGGTTCGACCTGGCTTTACGCGAAGGGCCGCCCCGGGGCGGCCCTTCGTCGTTAAAGCGGGAATCGGATCCCGGTCAACCCTTGATCTGGATCACGACCCGGGCGACCGGCGAGAGATTGCCCAGCTTGTCGCGGGTCCTGACCTTGA
>JAGQUU010000250.1 GCA_020438345.1 Solirubrobacterales bacterium
ACCGTGAACCTCTGGGCCCAAGCGGAAGCTGGCTCAGAGTTCGTCGGCTGGAGCGGAGCCTGCTCGGGCAACTCCGCCTGCTCCCTCTCAATGGATGAGGACCGGGCAGTTGACGCCGAGTTCCAGGAGCAGCCGAGGCACACTCTGACGGTAACCAGATCCGGATCCGGTCAGGGTATGGTGACTTCCGCCCAGAACAACGGACTCGACTGCGGAACGGCCTGCTCGGTACAGGCCTGGGGGCAGGTCTATCTCTACGCCTCGTCAGATCACGGTTCCGAGTTTGTGGGATGGACGGGAGCCTGCACGGGCACGAACGCCGACTCCTGTTCGGTCACGATGGATCAGGCTCGCACGGTAGACGCAGAGTTCCGGGAGCTGCCGAGGTACACACTTTCAGTCACGAAGTCCGGAAGCGGCCAGGGGAACGTGAGTTCCGGCTTCGGGTCCAACCTCGACTGCGGAGATACGTGCTCGGTCGAGGCATACGGGGAGGTTCAACTCTATGCCCAGGCGTCCAGCGACTCTGAATTTGTGGGTTGGTCTGGTGTCTGCGCCGGAGCTGGCGCCTCCTGTTACGTCACGATGGATCAGGCCCACACCGTGGACGCCGAGTTCCGGGAACTCCCCAAGTTTCACCTGACGATAGACAAGGTTGGAACTGGCCAGGGAAATGTCACCAGTTCGGCCGGGATCGACTGTGGCGACACCTGCGAAGTTGACGCGGGCGGATATGTGACCGTCCATGCGCAACCGGCGAACGGTTCGCAATTCGTCGGCTGGACCGGTTGCGCCATGTCCTGGGGGTACGACTGCTCTCTCCTGATTCAGGAAGACACAACCCTCACGGCCCAGTTTGATGCTCTGCCGAAATACACCCTTTCGGTCACCAAGAGCGGCAGCGGACTCGGGAGGGTCGTCAGCTCTGAAAGTCTCGATTGTGGCTCGGTTTGTGAAGAAGAGGCCGCCGGGTACGTCAGTCTGGAGGCTCAACCTGACGAAGGCTCTGAATTCGTGGGCTGGAGTGGTGCCTGCACCGGTAGCGGCGAATGCTGGGTGAACATGAACCAGGCCAGGGCAGTCGAGGCCATGTTCATCACCAGCGAGAAGCGCAGCCTCACGGTGACAAAGTCGGGTACGGGGCAGGGTGAGGTTTATGGGCCCGAAGGTCTTCACTGTGGAAGCACCTGTTCGGTGATGGCTGGCGGTCTGGTGAACCTGGGCGCATACCCGGAGCAGGGGTCGGAGTTCGTGCGCTGGACTGGCGCCTGCACTGGTACCGGTAGCTGGGATTGCCAGGTCACGATGGATCAGGCCCGCACGGTAGACGCAGAGTTCCGGGAACTCCCGAAACACACACTGACCGTCACTAAGTCGGGTACGGGGCAGGGTGAGGTTTATGGAACAGGTGGCCTCGATTGCGGCAGTACCTGCTCGGCCGAGCTGGGCGGTGAAGTATTCCTTTACGCCTATCCGAACGGTGGCAGCGTGTTCCTCGGCTGGAGCGGTGCCTGCACCGGGACCGGCGCCTGGTCCTGTTCGGTCACAATGGATCAGGCCAGGTCGGTGGATGCGGAGTTCGGTCCGGCACCCCCGAGGACAGTGACGGTCAGCAAACCGGGATCCGGGTCTGGCCGGGTTGTCTCGGTCCCGGCGGGCATTGACTGTGGCAGTAGTTGCGAAGCTGAGATTGCCGGCGATGTGACGCTTCGAGCGACGGCCGATCCGGGATCCCGGTTTGTGGGATGGTCCGGTGCCTGCTCCGGCAAGGTCGATTGCAAGCTCGCCTGGTCCGAGGACGATGAGGTGTTTGCCACCTTCGTCGAGATCGAGCTGCCCCCGGATTTCACTCCGCCAGAGCCTCAAGTGACGCCACCCCCGAAGCCTGGCGGCGGCACAGTTTATGTCGGACATCAGGTCGACGAGGAGTCCGGTGAGAACTTCTTCACCTTTGTCAACGGTGATATCGGGTCTTTCCCGGGCGGTTGCATGCCGCTCACCGTCGATATTCCCTTGAACGCCGGAGCCGGCACCATCTCCAACGTCGTCCTGGTCCATGGAGGGGGCACAGTGAACGCGACCGCGCATGGGCCGGGGGTCTGGCGCGCCGAAATAGCCTGTGTCAAGGCCGGTGACCTGTTCGTCCGGTACACACTGACCGAAGACGGCAACGATCACGATTACACGATTCCCCTCGGTGGAATCACCCTGATAGACCCGCAAGGGGTGGTCTACGACCAGGACGAGTTCGATGCTGCCAAGGCTGAAGGTGCAACCGATACCGAAGCGCGGGATGCTGCGGCCATATCAGGCGCTACGGTCCGGCTTCAGCGCCTGGTTTCCGGCGATTTCGTGAACGTTCCATCCGGTGATCCCGGAATCTCGCCGAACGTGAACCCGCAGATCACCGGCAATGACGGCCTTTACCAATGGGATGTCTCGGAAGGGACCTACCGGGTGGTGGTCAGCATGGAGGGCTACGTTTCGGTGACCAGCGACTCAGTCGATATTCCGCCGCCGGTCCTCGATCTGCACATTCCAATGAACCGCGTACCGGCCCCGCAGCATCAGCTGACGGTCACCCGTGCCGGAACCGGACATGGCGCCGTGGCGAGCAGTCCGGGTGGCATCAACTGCGGCTCCACATGCGCGGCCGGGTTTGACGAGAACACGGTCGTGGCTCTGTCAACGCAGGCCTCCACCGGGTCAACGTTTGCCGGCTGGTCCGGTGCCTGTTCCGGAACCGGGACCTGCGAGGTCACCATGAACGAGGCGAAAGCGGTCACCGCGACTTTCACGCTGAACCCGGTGCCAACGCCCACCCACGCGCTCTCGGTGACGAAGTCCGGCACCGGACAGGGTTCGGTGGCGAGTTCACCCGCCGGAATCGATTGCGGGTCAACCTGTTCGAAGCAGTATGAGGCAGGCAGCGTGGTGACACTTGCCGCGAATGCGGCGCCGGGGTCAACCTTCACGGGTTGGGCCGGTGCCTGCTCCGGTAGCGGAACCTGTCAGGTAACGATGAGTGAAGCCAGGGCCGTATCGGCGGCGTTCACAGCCAACACAGATCCTGATCCAGGCACCAGGCCGACCCCGGACCCCGATCCGGTTCCAGATAAGGCAGAGCTTGGACCGATCAAGGTGACGCCGAAGCTGTTGAAGGTCAAGCGAGGCAAGTCCGGTTCTCTTGGCGTCAAGCTGACCAACGCAGGCAATGCCGATGCTTCCGCGATCAAGGTTTGTGTTAAGGGTCCGAAGAAGGTCAGGCTGCCGGGCTGCCGTGGAGTTTCGAGCCTGGGTGCCGGCAAGAGCACTTCGGTGAAGCTGCTGGTCAAGGTTCCGAAGAAAGCAAAGAAGGGCTCGAAGGTCAAGCTGACCATCTCGGTGACTGGTACCGGGCTGGACAAAAAGACCGCAACTGCCACCGTAAAGGTGGGCTGATCCGGGGAGCCTGGACGGTCCGGGACCGGTGAGCGGCCGGTTCCGGACCTTCTGTGGCTCTGAGCCATGCCCGAGCATGATTAGGGGCTATACTGGTTAGTGCTTTTCCCCTTCAAGTTGTGTCGAAAAGTGGGCCTTGCCCGCTTTTTTTTGGCCCTCAAGCCGGATAGCCAGACGTGAATCAGACCCCCCAGGACATCGAAAACCACCTTGCCTCGCTCGATCCAAGGATCGAGTTTCTGGCGCTGGAAAGCGCTGGAGGCGATGGCCTCAGGCTTTTTATCGATCATCCGGACGGGGTTACCCTGGAGCTTTGCCAGCAGGTGACCTCCGGCCTTCAGGATCTGCTGGTCGACCATTCCCTTGAAGTGTCCTCGCCAGGCCCCGAACGGCCGCTTGGCCGGCCCGCACACTTCGAGCGATTCACGGGCCATCGGGCGAAGGTGTCCACGGTCGCGCCAATGGACGGCCGCAGCAACTTCACCGGTTTGATCGTAGAGGCAGGGGAAAGCGCGGTCGTCCTCGAATCGGATGGCCAGAAGTTCGAAATCCCTTACGCGCGCATCGAGCGCTCGCACCTCGCGCCAGAAATCCCACAAGGAGCAGTCAAGTGACTCAAGAGATCGTCGACGCAGTTCGAGTCCTCGAGCAGGAAAAGGGCATTGCCGCGGACACCTTGATGGATGCGCTGGCTGACGCGTTGCTCTCCGCCTACCGCAAGAGTCCCGGGTCGGCCAAGTACGCCCGGGTCGATCTTGACCATGAGACCGGTGACTTCCGGGTTTTCGAGCTGATCCTGCCCGCCGAGCTGGAAGAGAAGCTGCTTGAAGAAGCGATCGCCGAGCAGGAGCGGTCAATCAACCCGGAGACCGGCGAATTCAACGAACCGGAAGAGCCTGAGCTGGACCCCGAGGTTCTCGAGCCTTACGAGGATCAAATCGAAACCCGGGACGTCACACCGGACGATTTCGGCCGGATTGCCGCCCAGACCGCCAAGCAGGTCATCTACCAGCGGATTCGTGAAGCCGAACGCCAGATGATGTTCGAGGAGTACCGCGACCGGGTCGGCGAGCTGATCACGGGTCTAATTCAGCAGTCGGACAAGCGGTACACACTGGTTCAGTTGCGTGAACGGGTGGAGGCATTGCTGCCGAAATCCGAGCAGGTTTACAGCGAGCGTTACGACCACGGCATGCGCGTCAAGGCTGTGATCACAGATGTCTCCGAGTCCACCAAGGGTCCGAGCATCGTCGTCTCGCGCCGCAGTCCCGAGTTGATCAAGGGACTCTTCGAACTTGAAGTTCCGGAGATCGCCGACAAGCTCGTTGAGATCGTCGGGGTTGCCCGTGAGCCCGGTTACCGCTCGAAGATCGCAGTTGTTTCGCATGCAGACGGGGTGGACCCGGTTGGTGCCTGCGTCGGTCCGCGCGGTTCCCGGGTCCGCATGGTCGTTTCGGAGCTGCGTGGCGAGAAGATCGACATCATTCCTTACAACGAGGAGCCCGCCCGCTTTGTGGCCAAGGCCCTTTCGCCGGCCCGGGTGCGTGAGGTTCTGGTCGACGACGAGGAAATGCAGGCGACCGTAGTCGTCCCTGACGACCAGCTTTCCCTGGCGATTGGCCGCGACGGTCAGAACGCCCGACTTGCAGCCAGGCTCACCGGCTGGCGGGTTGACATCAAGTCGGAAAGTGATTTCGCCCGCGAGGAAAGCCAGCACGAATACGAGGGTGAGGAAGAGTTCGACGGCCGGTGCATGGCCGTGCTCTCCAGCGGACGCCGCTGCCCGAACGCGGCGGTGGGTGGTTCAACCTACTGTCAGCTGCCACAGCATCAGGCACTGTCGCGTTTCTCGACCAGCCACTTCGGCATTCTGGCCAGTCTCAGTGATGAAGACATCGCGGTGCTCGCCGACCCTGATGCGGATGAGGCGGCAGTAGGCGCGCTCGTGGCGGCGGCGGAAGCCGATTTTGTCGAACCGGTTGAAGGCGAAGAGCCGGTGGAAGAAGACGTAGCCGAGGATGATGCTGCAGCGGAGGATGAAGCCGGTGAGGAGATCGCTGCGGCTGAAGTGGTCGAGGCCGAAGCCGAGCTGATCGAGGCTGAAGCGGAAGCGGAATCCGAAGCGGCTCCCCAGGCGATGGATGAAGCCGAAGAGGCCGAGGAGGAAGCAGAAGCGGCAGAAGGCGAGGCCGAGTGAGTAAACGGCGCGTCCACGAAATTGCCAAGGAAGCCGGCGTCACGAGCAAGGAGCTGATTGCCGCACTTCAGGCTGCAGGAGTTGAAGTCAAGGCGGCAGCGTCGAATGTGGAAGATGCCGATGCAAAGAAGGTGCTGGCCAAACTGACCGGCAAGTCGTCCGCAGAAGCGAAACCGAAAGCGGCGGTGAAGTCGAAGGCAGGTACCAAGGCGGGGACAAAGACCGGGTCGGAACCGAAGGCGTCACCCAAGGCAGAGCCAAAGCCGAAGGCATCACCCGAGGCCACGACAAAGCCGAAGGCCGCTCCGAAGTCCGGGTCCAAAGCGAAAGGCGCGCCGAAGGCTGAACCGAAAGCAAAAGCGGTTCCGAAAG
>JAGQUU010000251.1 GCA_020438345.1 Solirubrobacterales bacterium
ACCCCTCCGGGACTGGTAAAGCCCGCTGATTCTGACAGGCCGGGGCCCGGTTGTGACCTGAGGAGTGCCGGTTGTGACCTGAAGAGTGCCGGTCGTGACCGAGGAGAGCTGGTTGCGACCTGAGGAGGGCCGGTCGGGTCCTGAGGAGGGCCGGTCGGGTCGTGGTTGCGGCGGGCTGGAACGGAGAGGCTCTAGAAAACCAGCAGCAGGGAGCCAGCGACCAGGAGCAGGACCAGGATGACCACCGTGACCTGGATCATCGGTCCGGACATCAGGACATCAGGCTTGCCTTCGCCTTCGTTGCTGATCCCGAGTTCCTCCATCTCCTCACGAATCTCCTGCTCTGTTTCGACGTCTCCCGGTTTGCTCATATGAGCAATATCGCATGAAACCGTCCGCAAATCTCATCTGGATCGGACGAAGTGTCGAGTTGGTGTTTGACGATCTCCTGTCAGGATGGGGCAGTGCGTCGTCTGCTGATTCTTGCCAGTGCGGTTGTCTTCCTTGACGTCACCTTCTTTTCGGTGCTGACGCCGCTGCTTCCCAGCTACCAGGCAGACCACAACCTTTCGGATGGTTCGGCCGGGGTCCTCGCCGGCAGCTTCGCGGCAGGTGCGCTCGTCTTCGCGATCCCGGCCGGCTGGCTGGTTGCCAGGATCGGTTCCCGCAAGACGGTCGTTATCGGTCTGGTCGGGATCGGAATCTGCAGCCCGGCCTTCGGGTTCGCCGAGAACATCATCCTGCTCGACCTGCTCCGCTTCCTCCAGGGTGGTGCGGGAGCACTGATGTGGGCGGGGGCGATCTCGTGGGTCGTGGTTGCGGCGCCTGTCGGGCGCCGGGGCGAAATGCTCGGGATCGTGATCGCTGCCGCAGTTGCCGGCGAACTTCTCGGTGCGCCTCTCGGTGCGATCGCCCACCAGGTCGGAACCGGGATCGTCTTCGGCACCGTTCTTTTTGCCTCGGCGATCCTGATCGCGTTGGCGATTGGCATCCCGGGCACAACCGATGTCGAATCGCAACCTCTGAGGGAAGCGTGGCGGAGACTCCGCAAATCCGATGTGCCGGTCGGCGTACTGATGCTGGCCGGCCCTTCGGTCGCCTTCGGCCTTGCCGTGGTGGTCGGTCCGCTCCACATGGATGAACTTGGCGCCTCGCCCTTCCTGATCGCCGCGGCATTTGCCACCGGGGCAGTAATCGAGATCATTGTCGGACCGGTAATCGGCCGGATGAGCGACCGGGTCGGACGCACCCTTCCTTACCTGATCGGGATCAGCACGATGGTGTTTGCGGTAATCGGACTGGGTGTTTTCGGGTTGCTCCCTTTGATGTTCGCGACCGTGATGATGCTCGCGTTCGGCGCGGGCATGGCCTTCACTCCGGCCAGCACCCTGGTTACCGACCACGCCAGTGCGGCCGGAGTCAACCAGGGGTATGCCTCCGGGGCGTCCAACGTTGCCTGGGGTGGCGGTCAGGTGCTCGGTGCGGCAGGCGGCGGCATCCTGGCGGGCGTAGGCGGATACCTTCTGCCTTGTCTGATAACCGCGGTGCTTCTGGTCGCGGTGGGAATGGTCGCCCGGTCGCTCGGAACAGGGCCACCGGGGATCGCTGAAACAACAGGTCAAACGGGAGGAACTCATGATCGGTGAAAGATTCGACGCCAGACGGGTCGGGAGTGAAGGCCGCTCCTGGACGAACTGGTCTGGACACCAGACATGTCGGCCTGGCGATTTCATCCGGGTGAGTGGCCTTGGCGAGTTGGCCGAGGTGGTCGGACGCGCCGCCAGCGAAGGCCGCCAGGTGACAACGGTCGGCTCCGGGCATTCCTTCACCCCGGCCGCGCTGTCGGATGATCTGCTGCTTGACATATCGAGGATCGCCGGCGTGATCTCGGTCGACCGCATTTCCGGACTGGTCGAGGTTGGCGGCGGGACCATTCTCGCCGACCTCAACCGCGAACTCGATCGGCTCGGGCTCGCGATGCCGAACCTCGGGGATATCGACCGGCAGACGATCGCCGGTGCTGTGTCAACAGGTACCCACGGCACCGGCCTCGCCCTGCCCAATATCTCCGCCCAGATAGAACGGATCGAAGTGATGGACTCCGCTGGCACGGTGCGGGAGTTCAGCCCTGGCTCCGATGAGCTTCTGGCCGCAAGGGTCGCGATCGGATCGCTCGGGGTGATCACTTCAATCACTCTCCGTGCCGTTCCCTCCTTCAATCTTCACCGGGTTGATGCGCCGATGGATCTTGACGGGGTCCTCGGTGACTTCGAAAGGCTCTGCGAAGAAAACGAGCACTTCGAGTTCTTCGTATTTCCCTACACCCGGACCGCGCTCACGCTGAGCAGGAACCGGACCGGCCGGCCGCTCGCGCCGCGCTCGAAGACCGACCGGTTCCTTGGTGATGTGCTGATCGAGAATGGGCTTGGTGATCTTGCCCTTCGGGCCGCCGGGAAGTTTCGTTCAGCGATTCCGAAAATGGCCCGCTACTCGACCGGCTTCATGTCCCAGTCGGAGCAGGTCGACGTCTCCCATCGGGTTTTCGCCAACTACCGGACGATCCGCTTCAACGAGATGGAATACGCACTGCCGGCCGAGGTCGGGCCGACTGTCCTCGAACAGGTGTTGACGATGATCGAGCGGGAGGGTTTCCCGCTCCCGATGCCGATCGAATGTCGGGTTTCGGCCGGGGATGATGCCCTGATCAGTCAGGCTCACGGACGGCCCACCGCTTACATTGCGATTCACCAGCACCGGACTATGGAGTACGAGCCATACTTCCGCGAGATCGAGAAAATCTTCCGCGAGGTGGACGGACGGCCACATTGGGGCAAGCTTCATTTCCGCACTGCCGGGAATCTTGCCCCGGCCTTCCCGGGCTGGTCTGACTTCCAGGCGGTCCGCGACCGGCTGGACCCTGCCCGGACCTTCTCCAATGCCTATGTGACGGAAGTACTTGGTGCCTAACGGACCCTGCGGTCCGCTTAGCTGATACTATCCGGGCTAATGAGTCCGTTTAGCGAGAATCCGGTCGGCAAGTCCCGGGCACCAGAAGGTCCGAATCCGGAAGCCGGCCACGAGCGCCCCAATCCAATGCGGAGCCTGTTGATCCTCGGTCTGGCCGCGCTCTCATTCGCCCTGGCGCAGACCACACTGGTGCCCGCCCTGGCAGAGCTCATGCACGAGTTCAACACCGATGCGAGTGGCATTGCCTGGGTCCTCACCGGATATCTGATCTCGGCTGCGGTGTTCACCCCGATCTTCGGGCGACTGGGAGATATGTTCGGCAAGCGCCGGCTGCTCGTCATCGCCCTCTTCATTTTCGCCGCCGGCTCCATAGTCTCGGCCCTCGGAGACAGCGTCGCCACGATTGTGGCCGGTCGCATACTCCAGGGCGTCGGTGGCGGAATCTTCCCCCTCTGTTTCGGGATCATCCGGGATGAGTTCCCGGCGGAAAAGGTTTCCGCCTCGATCGGTCTGATCTCCGCTACTGCCGGGATCGGTGGAGGTCTCGGGCTGATTCTCGGTGGGCTGATCATCGACGGTGCTTCCTACCACTGGATTTTCTGGCTCGGAGCGGCAATGGCTGCGATCGCGGCGGTCGCGGCCCTGATCTGGATACCCGAGTCTCCGAACCGCAAGCCAGCCAGGGTTGATGTCCGGGGAGCGATCGTTCTCGCCGTGGGTCTCACGATCCCCATGTATGCGATTTCAGAAGCCAACAGCTGGGGCTGGACAAGCTTCCGGTTGATCGGCCTGGTCATGGTCGGCCTCGCGATCATCGCTTTCTGGGTCTGGCTTCAGAAGCGAACGAGCGATCCGCTGGCTGATGTTTCGATGCTGGCCCGGCCCGCCGTTGCAATGACCAACCTGGCAACTCTGCTTATCGGCTTCGGAATGTTCGCTTCATTCATCCTGATCCCGCATCTGGTCGAAGCGCCCGAGAGCACCGGTTACGGACTCGGATACTCGGCCACCCAGGCAGGATTGATCATGCTCCCCGGGGCGCTCACAATGCTGTTCGCGGGACCACTTTCCGGAGTCCTCGGCTCCAGGTTCGGCAACAAACTTCCCTTGGCTCTCGGCGCGGTGATCAGCGGGATCGGTCTGGTCGGTCTCAGTCTGGACCATGGCTCAGCTCTGGGCATCATGCTCTGGAACATGTTCTCCTCGGTCGGTATCGGCCTCGCGTTCGCGGCCATGCCGAACCTGATCATGGAAGCGGTTCCGGTCGAAAGGACGGGCGAAGCGACCGGTTTCAACGCGCTGATCCGTTCGGTCGGCTCCTCCCTCGGATCGCAAGTCACCGCTTCGGTCCTGACCGGCACGATCGTTCTCGCGTCCGGACTTCCGACCAGTGAGGGATTCAAGATGGCGTTCCTGGTCGGCGCGGGAGCATCAATCGCGGCCGGCCTGTTGGCCATGCTGATACCGGGTCGTGGTCACGAACACGTGACGGTCGCCGAAGAAATTGGCGCGGCATCAGTGCTGCCGGACCCTGCCCTCGCGGCAGATGAAGCATGAGCCGGACTGTTGACCGTTCCCCGATCGAACTTGGCGGGCCACGTCGTGCTGACGGGATCCGCAACCGGGAAAAGGTGATCGCCGCAGCCGAGCAGGTTTTCGTCGAGCAGGGCATCGAAGCCGGCATACCCGAGATCGCGGCGAGAGCCGGAGTTGGCAAAGGTACGGTCTACAGGAATTTCGAATCCAAGGATGACCTTGTCGCCGCCATTCTGGTCTTGAGACTGGGCAAGATGGAAGAAGACCTCATCGTTGCACTCGACCAACCCGATCCCGGCCGGGCGATGCGCGATGTTCTGAAAGCCGCTGCGGTGAGGAGCAGCGCGATCGGCTTCCCTCCCGGAATTGTCCTGTCGGGCCAGCATGCTGAACTGGAAGCGGTCAAAAACCGGCTCAAGGAACGGATGAAGACGCTATTCGCAGAGGCCCAGAAGGCTGGTGAAGTCCGGCCCGATGCCACCGTGGACGAGCTCTTCGTCCTGTTCGGAGGAGTGTGTCGGGCTCTGGCCGAATCCGGCGATACGAGCCCGAAGGCATGGAGCCGCCACACCGACCTCGTGGTTGACGCCTTCCGCCCCTAGGTAAGAAGTTCTACGCTTTCGCGGCGCCTGGTACGCACCATGCGGCGCCCGGCATCCGCCCGCCACGCACCGT
>JAGQUU010000252.1 GCA_020438345.1 Solirubrobacterales bacterium
CCCCGGTGGATCAAGGTTTCTCGACCTCGATGCCCGGCTCCCCCGAAAGTCGCCGATCAAGCATTTCACTGTTCGCTCTGGCGAACCAGTCATCAGGGGGTTTCTTCTCGTAGGCGTCCCGGTACGAAGCCGCGATGGCCTGGTTTCTGGTCTCTCTGGCCAACGCGTCCAGCCCCGCCCGGACCGCGGCCGCCCGGGATTTGAACTTGCCCTCGGCAACGACCCGATCCAGAAGGTCAAGTTCGTCATCGGAGATACGAATCGCTATTTGTGGCATCCCGTTCAGCATACCAGTGTGGGATGTCCCGACTGGCATCCTCATCCACCTTTCTCACGAGATAAGGCGCGGCGATGAAATTCTCGCCCCCACCGGTGCCGAAGAATTTCACCGACCCGCATTCTGGAGTTGACAGCAGACCACCGGCCGAGTAAGCCTCAGGCATGTCTCGATACCGAATCACCCCTTCGCTCGTAATTTCTGTCATCGCACTGATCGTCGCTCTCGGCGGCGCCAGTTATGCGGCGCTCAAGATCCCTCGCAACTCGGTCGGTGTGGCTCAGCTGAAAAAGAATTCGGTTTCGGCCCCGAAGCTGAGGAAGGGGTCGGTCAATTCGGCCAAGATCAAGGATCGCTCGATCCGTACCGGGGACCTGGCCCCGGGAGTGATTCCGGGAGCGACCTGGCGGGGCGAGCGGGACGCATCGACTCTGCTTGATCTGACCGGAAACTTGCAGGTGGTGGCCAGCACGCCGACGCTGCCGGCCGGCTCCTATCTGGTCTGGAGCAGGGCCAATGTCCTCGGTAGCGCGGGGAATTCGACGATCATCTGCTCCGTGGCCTCCGATGCGGCTCAGAACGTGACGATCTCGCCAAACGGGCTCTTGCCTCTCTCGATGGCGGCGACCAAGGTTCTCGACCAGCCCGGACCAATCGAACTCAACTGCAACAAGTCAGCCGGATCCCCACAGGTTGCTCAAGCCACCGTCATCGCCACCCGGGTTTCGGAGCTCACCGCCCCGGCCGATTAATTATGCAGGACTACCGTCAGTCCACCTCACCTTGGCCACCTGAACCGCCGACCACAACTACGATTCCGCGCATGGAAGTCAATTTGGGGGTGCCGGAGGGAGAGGTCGACGAGTTCGACACGGATCTCCCTGTCGACCTGCCGGCCCATGAGCGGAACCTGGTTGACGCCAGGAATCATCTGGTCC
This sequence comes from Solirubrobacterales bacterium, assembly GCA_020438345.1. Classification (GTDB taxonomy): domain Bacteria; phylum Actinomycetota; class Thermoleophilia; order Solirubrobacterales; family 70-9; genus 67-14. The sequence goes on from JAGQUU010000252.1 coordinate 1,216, forward strand.
GCACCAGCCAGGCCGCCCGCGTCTGGGCGGAGGACAATCCCGCCCACCCAGTTTCCTACCTGGTCACCCGAAGCGACGTCAGCGAGCAGACGAAGATCCAGGCCCTGCGGCGGATCGAGTCCGTCTCTCTCCCCTTCCAGGTCAACGAATTGCTCGATGCGGCCCGGCATTTCAACGAATGCCAGGCCATCTCCCAGGCCGCCTTTGACGCCGAGCAGCCTCGTGAGGAGGATCACCCGGATCATGGCGACCGGGACATCTTCGAGGGCCTCCGTGCCGCGTATCTGAACCTGCTTCGCGGCTACCGGAACTGGGGTGGCTTTGGATACCACGGTTGGACCAGCCGCAAGGATCCGGACAGCTATCCGGGGCCGGCGATCTGGACGAGGCAGGACTGTGTTTTCCGCTTCGGCCGCGTACTGGAGCGGGAGTTCCCGGATCGGGTCCACCTCGGCCTGAAGATCAGCAAGGCGACGACCGGAAGCTTCGACCCCGAGGTCGACCGTCGACAGTCGGTCGACATCACGGTCACCATCCCGGGCCTGTTCTCGCGCGACATGAGCCAGCGCCGGTTCCGCAATCTGCGGCATGACCTGTTTGTCGAGGTCGAGTGGCTGAAGAAGAGCCGCTGGCTGAACACCGACCAGCTGGTCAAGCGCTGCGGCCGAATCCAGCAGAACCTGATCAACCTGCAGCGCTCGATCGACAGCGGTCGCTGCGAATTCGCCGCGATGCTGATCGTCGATGACGAAGGCTTCCTCGATTTCCACGGCGACCTGCTCAAGTGGCCGCCGGATGTGATTCCCCTGGTTGTCAGCCCGGGTGAGGTGGTCGAGCTCGGACTCGACGACGGCACGGTCGAACCGATCCTCGACCAGATCGAATCCCTCCACGACTCGACCTGCCCCTGTTCCGAAGCACCGCTGGCGCTCGATTCCTGAGCCAGTTCAGCCGGTCAGCTAACCTCGTCTGACCGATGGAAGAGCTTTACCGCGAACAGATCCTCGAGCATTACAAGCGCCCCCACAACTTCGGGGCGATAGAGAATCCTGACCTCGAATTCGAGGACACGAACCCGTTTTGTGGCGACGAGCAACACGTGATGATCCGCCTCGACAAAGACGACAAGGTGGCCGAGGTCAAGTTCGAAGGCCAGGGCTGCGCGATATCGACCGCAGCCACTTCCCTCCTCACCGACGAACTGATCGGAATGAGCCGCGAAGAGCTGGTCAAGCTCCCCAAGGAGTACGTCCTCGACCTCCTCGGAATCGACATCTCAGCCACCAGAATGAAGTGCGCACTCCTCGGTCTTAAGGTAGTCAAGTCAGCCGGCCTCGGCCAGACAACCGACTGGGAAGACGCCGGAGAACAAGGCGACCCCTCCCTGGCCTCCGAGATCTAGTCGCGCAAAGCCGCTTCGAAGGCCGCGTAGGTCTTGTCGTCGAACAGGACGAAGGTGACCTCCGGACGGTCACCGTGTTTACGGACAGAGTCGACCGCGATGCGCGCCGCCTCATCCAGCGGATAGCCGTAGATCCCCGCACTAATCGCCGGAAAGGCAATCGACTTAACCTGATACTCGCGGGCAAGACTAAGGCTGCTCTCATAGGCCCGGGCAAGTAATTCGGCTTCAGCTCCATCGTGGTTGCCGTAGACCGGCCCCACCGCATGGATCACCCAGGTAACCGAGAGGTCGTATCCCTTAGTAGCCAAAGCATCACCCACCTCAATTGGCCCGTGAGACTTGAGTTCCTCCTGCCCCTCCTCATCAAGTCCCGGCCCAGCCGCTTCAGAAATAGCCCGCGCCACTCCCCCGCCATGCATCAGATGCGAGTTCGCCGCATTGACGATCGCGTCCCCCTGAAACTTGGTGATGTCCCCCTGTTTGAGCGCGATGCTCATTCAGCGAGATTACCCAGGCCACCAATCAGTTCGATCGAAACTTCCTCACCAGCTTCTTCAATTCGTCGATCGAGAGCCAGGGGGCCTTTCGGTGAATCATCCGATGACAGTTCGAGCAAACCAGAGCAAGGTCGTCGAGTTTGGTCTTGTGCCCCGGGTCGAGTTGGCTGACCGGGAGGGTGTGGTGGCATTCGATGAAGCCCTTCCCCCGAGAGCCATATGCGCGATCAAAATCGAACTGACAGGCTTCGCAAAGAAGGCTTCCGGTTTCGTCAAAAACCTTCGACTTCTTGGCTTCAACGATTTCGGAGTTTCGCTCTCGATACCGATGGGTCCGCGTCAGCACACGACCCTCGGGGGCTTCTGCGAAGTCGATCGTTTCGTATCCCGCCTCTTCCAGTAGAGACTTCTTCATCTCGCCGATATTCGACCGAATGGTCTCCGCAGTCTCCTCCAGAGCTCCAGGAGATTCCCAGAACTCGTCCCATACGAGTTTGTCTCTCGCTCCACCGTTCGGTAAGCCGGTAGCGACGTTGGGATCGAACTCGGCGAAGTTGCCGAGTTTCCTGCCAACCGAAGATTGACTTCGGAAGCTTGGATTCTCCGTCAGTTCAGATTCAATCGGAATGGACCGCAGGAGCTGACTCAGTTCCCGCATGCTGTCCGCACTCGCGCTGTAGCCCTCTCGGCGATACAGGTCGAGACACAAGATCAACTCATCATTGAGCCAGACGCTTTTTCTAGAACGAGCCAATGAGCTTTCTACGCTTCCTGCCGAGAGTACCTTGTGAACCACCAGGATAAGTGCGAGGCACAACTGTGTGAAATCAGTGCAACAAACCGTGGAGATTTGCTTGACGACCCTTCGGTCGGGAGTAGTCTGGATTCATGGCCGTTCAGCCACACCGCACTTCCTGGCCCGATGAGAGGCTTGATGATCTGAATCTGATGATTCGGGAGGGGTTTGCGCGGACCGAGCAGGAGATGACGCGGCTTCGATCCGAGGTGAGCGTTCGCTTTGATCGCGTGGATGATCGCCTCGACAACGTGAACGAGCGGTTCGACTCTCTGCAAAGGGTTTTGATCGTCGGATTGTTTTCCGTTTGCGGAGCCATCCTCGCCGCCGTGATCGCGGGACTGATCGCCCTCGCCTGATAGGGATTCCCTCCCCGAAATCCGCATGGGGAGTGCGTTAGGTGGGCCTAATGGTGGGTGCCCGTTGTCTTGAATCGGTAAGATCTAATTCCTAGCCGTGTTGTCGGCTTATTGTCCGGGTTTTTCCGCAAGCGGCCTGCTCCCGAGCGGATTTCCGGGCCCCCTCCCATTCACCCTTATGAGCAACGAAACGACAAAGATCCCTGTGTGCCCGGTGGCCGAACTGCTACCTGGTGACCGCCGCATCATCGAACACGATGGTGAGTTCCTGGCCGTCATTAATTGCGACGGCCAGTTGTTCGGAATAGAGGATCGCTGCTCGCATGACGACGGGCCACTGGCGGAGGGTGACATCGACCAGACCGAATGCACCGTGGAATGCCCGCGGCATGGCTCCCTCTTCGACTTGCGCACCGGCAAGCCGAAGACCCTTCCGGCCTACCAGCCGGTCAAGACTTTTCCTGTCGAGATCATCGACGACACCATCACGCTGGAGGTATAGACGTGGCTACCGCTGAAGTACTCGCCGAAAAAGAGAAGGTCCAGGGGATCAACGCCGATTACGCCGAGAAGTTCGGCTTCAGCGATCCCGAAACCGGCTACGCCTACAAGGCTCCGAAGGGCCTTACCCGCGAGATCGTTGAGCAGATCTCCGAGTACAAAGACGAGCCGCAGTGGATGCGTGACTTCCGCCTCAAGGCGCTGGAGATCTTCGAGAGCAAGCCGACCCCGCAGTGGGGCGCTGACCTCGACCAGATCGACTTCGATGACATCCACTACTTCGTGCGCGCCTCCGAAAAGAACAGCCGCGACTGGTCCGAAGTCCCCGAGGACATCAAGAACACCTTCGACCGGCTCGGCATCCCCGAGGCCGAGCAGAAGTTCCTCTCCGGCGTCGGCGCCCAGTACGAATCCGAGGTCGTCTACCACCAGGTGAACGAGAAGCTCGAAGCGCAGGGTGTGATCTTCACCGACATGGACACCGCGCTCCGCGAGCACGAGGACATCATCAAGGAGTACTGGGCGACCG
>JAGQUU010000253.1 GCA_020438345.1 Solirubrobacterales bacterium
ACTTCGCGACATGGAGTCAGATCCAGGATGCCTGTTCTTCGGCCAACGCGGCGCTGCCTGCCCTGAGGAAGGCTGTCTCGAAAGCAAGCAGGGCTCTGGCCAAGGCGAAGAAGCGGAAGAAAGGGAAGTCGACCGCGGTGAAGAAGGCGAAGGCCAAGCTATCCAAAGCCAGGAAAGCATTGGCCAGCGCGGAGGCTTCATCGGCGGCAGTTTGTGCGATCGAAGAGTAGGAGCGGGCAAAGCGCTCCGTAGAGGCGGCGGGCCGGTCCTGGCCCGTCGCCGTACACGCGCCCGGCAGGATTCGAACCTGCGACCTCATGCTCCGGAGTCTGGCCGGGAGGATTTCTAGATTTGGCTCTGAGGGCCGGTTTCTGGCTTCACAGAGCCGAAAACTACCGGTCTGCGCGAAGCGCGGATATCGGCGGATTAGGCCTGATTCTGGTCCTAATTGGCAGAATATCCGGATTCTGCCAATTGAAATCGGGGCCCGTGGACCCCGAAACGGGCGAGAAACCAGCCGCGGATACCGGCCTTGATGGCTGTCGCGTTCGGTAATAGTTCCCCGTCCTGTACCTGGGCGGCCAGGTCGGGGTTGTCTCGACGGAGACGGGTTACCAGGTAGGTGGCGTCCTTCTGTCGTGGTTCGATGGAGGTTGCGCCCCAACCTCCTGCCGTGTGTTGGCTCTCACCATGCTCGGCAAGCTCCCCGCCAAGTTCGGCCCGTACCTCAGCCAACAAGCGGTCCTCATGGTGAACCGACAGGACCGCCATCTCCTCGGGAATCCGCTCCGGCTCCGGGGGAGATTGCTCGGGGTCTAATTCTGTTGCATCTGCAACAGGTGGCGCTTCGTCCATGCCGTCGAACCCGCTTGGTTCCGAGGGTACCTCCGGATCCTCTGTTGCATTTGCAACAGCACGGTGGCGGGCGATAGTTGAGAAGCTCACCCGGTCGCCTCGGCAAGTTCCCGCGTGGTTGCTTCTGGGTGGGCTTCGACCACCCTTCGACGCTCCTCGCTGCTCAATCGAATTTGCCCGTGAATACGGCGCTTCATCCACTCGTCCGGGGTCAGACCGAGGGCCTGCGGAACACCAACCGACCGGTCGGCCATGAACTCCGCTACACAGTCCTGCTGGTATCCACAATCTCAGCCAACGGCGGATGGAGGTCCAACGCAGGGTGGCCGACAACACGGCCGGGCCGAAACACCACGATCTTTAGCTGAGACCTCTCCGTCCGCTCCGAGTCCGCGTAATCGGCGGACAGCACCATCGCGTAAAACTCGACGCCCTTGAGCAGGTTTCGCAACCGTGCTGCGCTGCCATCCTTCACATACCCCGCCAGCCGAGTCATTGACAAATCACGGATCGACAAGGCATTACCCGACTTGCTGTGAACATTGTTCGGTTCCATCACAAGCCGAACGGGTCTGCCGGGCGAAAACCCCGGCGACTGAACGTCAGCTGCGTGGTGTTTCTCACCGACCGCGTTGAACGCGAGAACCCCCAGGTCGTTCCACATCGACCATTGACAATTCCCCGCCGGCCAGATCTTGCCGTCCGGGGTCATGAACGCAAACCCATCGGAAGTCTCTTCGAGTCCCTTGCCGAAATCCCAGTTACGGAGCGACAGCACCGGCATCGGTGAATAGTCCTTCGGTTCCGCGTACGGACTCTCGCCTCGGGAAGGCCCCGTCGATCGGGTTCGTCGCTCATCTCGACGCTCCGGGATGTGTGCCTGCCTCATCCCGCTACGAAAATCGTTCGCGAGCCTCTTCCACAACCCCATCGTTTCTCCCTTCCTTGGTCTAGGCCCATCGTATCCGGCCGGGCCCTCCTGACGACTTAGCGGCCGGATCGTGCCGTGTACGCGGCCTGGTCGCGTGGGTTGTTTCGCAGAATTTGCGGCGGAGGCATTTGACCGCGACGCAACGGGCCGCTCTCGGGGTTGACTTGTTGCTGCAGTTTGAAGCGGAAGCGAAAGAGCGGCAGCTTCAATCGGGCCGGGATTACGGACGCGGATCCGGAAAGGTTCCGGAAAGAGTTCCGGAACCAATACCCCGCAAAGAGTCCCGCATTACTGGTTGCCTTGTCGGCCCGCCGTTTCTGCTTGCCGTACCTGGGTGCTAGCGGTACGCTGCCCTGCACATAAGTGGGGCCGCGCTGTTAGAGCAGCCGACCCCATGGCGACGGGTCTAGTGGAACCAGCCCCGGCGCATTCGGAAACTATCCGACGCGCAGGATCGTTGCCTTCTCTGACTCGTTGCACAACCACAACGAGAGGAAGCAGCCATGAGTGAGATGACACAGTCGCAGGTGGGAGTTCCGGCTGCGCTGGTCGAGATGTTCAACCGGGAGATCCGCAACCGGGTCCGGTCATATGCCGAAGGGATCGTTTCCGAGGCGACGCTTTGGGCCAAGTGGGCTGATGAGGGCCGCACTGACAAGAACGTTCGGGAGGATGCCGACCGGCACCTTGACCTGACCGTGGCGACGTTCGCCCTGGCTGACCAGATTCCCGAAAATCCGGGCGGGCCGGTCACGTTCGAGGGCTCTGCATGGGTTCTGTCTGATGTTGCCGACGCGGTACTGATCGGACTGATCGACCGGATCCGATCGATTGCTTTCACGTCACCGGTCGAATACGGACAGATTCTCGAGCTTGCGGAGCGAGTCAAGTCAAGGGCCGCAGAGTGCAGCCGGATTGATCGGACCTACCGTGAAGGTGTCGAGTTCCTGAGAGCGGAGCCGGTCGCATGAGCCAGCACCGTCCGGTTGACGTGATGGGCTTGACGTAAAACGGAAGGAGAGTGAACTGATGGCACGGAGAGCAACTGGCAAGGTGATAGAGCCAGACAAATCTCGAAAGTCCTACGCACTTCGCTTCACCGCGTACGGCAAGCGTAGGTATGTGAACCTCGGAAGGCCCGACGAGGGCTGGACGTTGTCGAAGGCCCAGGCCGAACTTCGGCATGTTCTTGCCGATGTTGAGCGTGGTATCTGGACGCCTTCGGTACCGGCCCCGGAACCGGTCGCGCAGACCGTCCCGATCTTTCACGTATTCGCCTCCGAGTGGCTGGCGGCAAGGGAGCCGGAACTGTCAGAGCGAACCGTCCGGGACTACCGGTGGGCACTGGTCGAGCACCTGCTGCCGTTCTTCAAAGACCACCTGCTGACCTCAATCACCATCCAGGAGGTTGACCGCTACAAGACCTTCAAGGTCCGGGAGGGGCGGCTGTCAAACAATTCGGTCAACAAAACCCTGACCCGGCTTTCGATGGTGCTGGAGGTTGCCGTCGAGTACGGGTACATCACCGCGAACCCTGCCGCCGGTCGCCGCCGGAGATTGAAGCGAACCGCACCGAACAGGCCGCACGTCGAGCCGGAGCAACTACCGGCGCTCCTGGACGCCGCAGGGAAGCTCGGCACCGAAGAGAAGCCAAGCGAATACCGGACGGTTGGTAAGGCATTGCTGACCACGTTGGCCGGGACCGGTCTGCGAATCGGGGAGGCGCTCGACCTTCAATGGCGGGACGTGAACCTTTCCAGCCTGACCCTGAAAGTCAGAGCGTCAAAGACTGATGCCGGGGTCCGGGAGGTTGACCTTTCACCTGCCGTCGCCAGCGTCCTGAAGGCGCTGAAGGCCGACAGGAGTGACGTGAAGGCCACGGACCCCGTATTCGGTTCCTACCATTACGGAAGGGACGACCGGAGCCGTCCGGCGAAGCTGGACCGTCACAGGGTCCGGGAGCGCATCCTGAAACCTTCCGTGAAGGCCGCAAACCGTGTTCTGGAAGACAAGGGAATCGAGCCGATGGGGAACGTGACGCTGCACGGGCTTCGCCGCACTTTCGCCAGCTTGAAGTTCGCCAACGGGGACGACCCGGTTTATGTCGCCGAGCAGCTCGGTCATACCGACCCAACGTTCTCGATGAGGGTGTATGCGAGGGCCGTGAAGCGCGAATCGAAGCTCTCCGGAGACACCCTGGAAGCGTTCAAAACGGCCCTTCAATTGGCACAAATTGGCACAGAGATCGAAATGGACGGTTTGACTTCGCTCGACCTGGAAGCCGCTGATAGCGCGGATTCGGCGCTACCAAAGGGATTCGGAGGACGCGCCCGGCAGGATTCGAACCTGCGACCTCATGCTCCGGAGGCATGCGCTCTATCCAGCTGAGCTACGGGCGCGGAAGCGCGGAGTCTATTGGTCGGGCTACGCTCCACGTATGGACCTATCCGTCGCATTCCTGGGTACCGGTGGACCGGTGCCTACCGCTCTGCGCGGTACTGCCAGCGTGCTGATCACGCGGGGTGGAGAAAAGCTGATGGTCGACTGTGGTGAAGGTACCCAGCGTCAGCTTCGACGGTCCGTAGGTCTGGTGCAGGTGGACGAGATCTACCTCACCCACTTTCATCTGGATCACTGCCTGGGCCTGCCGGGCCTGCTGAAAACCTACGACCTCAACGACCGGGAATCCCCGCTTCAGATCTTTGGACCCCGGGGCCTTCACAAGCTAATGCAGGACTTCCAGCCGCTGATCGGCCGGCTCGGTTACCACCTGGAGGTCGAGGAGCTTCACGGGGGAGACATCCTGCCTCATGCCGATTACGAAATTGAGGCGTTTCCAGTCGAGCACCGGACCCAGGCGCTCGGATACGCGCTGCTCGAGGATGACCGTCCGGGCCGTTTCGACCCGGACGAAGCGATCCGCCTTGGCGTTCAGCCGGGTCCGGCATTCAAGGCATTGCAGGATGGGGAGACTGTCGCGGGAAACGGGGGCGAGGTGCGTCCCGGGCAGGTGATGGGGGAAGACCGCCCGGGCAGGGCGGTGGTTATAACCGGGGACACCCTTCCCTGCAGGGCGACAGTCGAGGCCGCGAGGGAAGCGGATCTGCTCGTCCACGATTCCAGTTTCATGGTTGAAGATGCCGACAGGGCCCTTGAGACCGGACATTCGACCGGTGTCGAGGCTGCTGAAGTTGCGGCGGAAGCCGAAGTCAAGATGCTCGCCATGGTCCACATCTCCTCCAGGTATCACGTCGGCAAAGCTCTTGATGAAGCCCGCGAAGCCTTTGAATGCGCCGTCGCACCCCGGGATTTCGACCTGATCGAAATCCCGTTCCCCGAGCGGGGGGAGCCGACCCTGGTTTCCGGGGGAGCGAGACGGGATTTCGCACGGCCCGAGGGGTAAGCCCGGTCCGGACCCCCGCAACACCTGCGCCGGGGCGGATGCTATCTTCATGCTCGTTCCTTTAATGACGGTCCTGTGAGGCCGGGAAGGTGACTTTGAACGAGAAGGTTGTGCTGGAAGCAAACGACGTCGAGCGCACGCTCCGTCGCATCGCCCACGAGATTGTCGAGAAGAACCCCGACATCTCGGAACTCGTGGTTGTCGGTATTCATACCGGCGGCGTACACCTCGCCGGACGTCTCGCGGCAATGATCGGGGGCCTGACCGGCAGTACTCCTCCTCTTGGCGAGATCGACATCTCTTTCTACCGGGATGACATCGGGATCCGCGGCCCGGACTACCAACCGGTCGTCCACGCGACCAGGCTCGATTTTCCACTTGAGAACCGGACAGTCGTCCTGGTCGACGATGTCCTCTTCACCGGTCGAACCGTCCGGGCGGCGATCGAAACCCTCTTCGATTTCGGTCGGCCGGGACGGATTCAACTGGCGGTTCTCTGCGACCGCGGCCATCGGGAAGTACCGATCCGGCCTGACTATGTCGGCAAGAACCTGCCTACCTCGAGGTCCGAGCAGGTGTCCGTCCGGCTCAAGGAAGCCGACGGAGAGGATGGGGTCGCGATCCTCTCGCCGGTTGAGGTGGTCGAATGAAGCACCTGCTCGGCATCGAAGATCTCGACCCGGTCGGGATCGATGCTCTTCTTGACCGGGCGGAGAGCTTCGCGGAAGTGTCGAAGCGGGACATCAAGAAAGTGCCTGCCCTGAGAGGCCGCACCGTTGTCACTCTCTTTTACGAAGCGAGCACCCGGACCTCTTCGTCGTTCGAGCTCGCAGCGAAGCGGCTTTCGGCCGATGTGGTTTCAGTCAAGGCTTCGGGTTCATCGGTCGAAAAAGGCGAGTCCCTGAAGGACACGGTCGAAACGCTTTCTGCCTATGACCCGGCCGCGATCGTGATCCGCCACCCGCAGGCCGGGGCGGCACAGATGCTGACCGACTGGGTTGACGCCGCGGTTGTCAACGCGGGGGACGGGATGCATCAGCATCCAAGTCAGGCTCTGCTCGACCTTTTTGCCCTCAGGCAACGGATCGGTTCGGTCGAAGGGAAGAAAATCTGGATCGTCGGGGATGTGCTTCACAGCCGGGTTGCCCGGTCGAATATCCAGGCGTTTTCAATGATGGGAGCCGAGGTGACTATTGCCGGGCCGCCGACCCTGATTCCCCGCGGTATCGAAGCGACCGGATGCAAGGTTCACTATTCGCTGGACGGGATCGAGGAGGCCGATGTGGTCTACCTGCTCCGCATGCAGCGGGAACGAATGGAAGAGAGCTTCGTGCCCTCGATTCGCGAATATGCCCGGCTCTTTCAGGTGAATGCGCGGAGGCTGAATCCCCGTCAACTGGTCATGCATCCGGGACCCGTGAACCGGGGAATCGAAATCGGCGGTGACGTGATCGACTCCGATCGCAGCCTGATCAGCGACCAGGTGGCTTCCGGCCTTGCGGTGCGAATGGCGATCCTCTTTGAGTTGCTCGCGCGGGGTGGGGACTCGCGGGAAATGGACCAGGCTCCGGTGCCGATCGGAGAGCCCGCATGAACGAAGTGATCGATGGTCTGCCCGACGAAAGCGACAAGAGCGCGGCCTTGCCCGATCCGCTGGTCCAGAGAGAAGGACCGGAAGCAAGCGTCCTGATCCGCGGGGCGGAGCTACTTGATCCGGTGTCGGGGATCGAAGGCCCACATGACCTGCTGGTCGAATCCGGGACGATTTCCCGAATCGCCGATCCCGGCGTGATCGAGGCAGGAGAAGGCACTGAAGTGATCGAGGCCGAGGGCCTGCATGTTTTCCCGGCTTTCTTTGACCCTCACGTTCATTTCCGGACTCCGGGGCAGGAATACAAGGAAGACCTTGAAACCGGGACCAGGTCGGCCGCGGCGGGGGGTTTTGCCGGGGTGATCGCAATGGCCAACACCGTGCCGCCGGTTTCAGCCCCGGAGCAAATCGAGGCCCTGAGGGACCGTGCGGCCCGGGTCGCTTCGGTGCCGGTGGGTTTCACGGCGACCGTGACCCGGGACATGAAGGGCACGGAGCTGACCGATATGGCTGAACTCAGGCAGGCCGGTGCGGTGGCATTCACCGACGACGGCCTGCCGATTGCCAGTTCGCGCATCCTACGCAGGGCGCTCCAGTACCAGGCCATGACCGGCGGCCGTATCGCACTACATGAAGAGGATCCCGGGCTGTCAGGCAAAGGCGTGATGAACGAAGGGGTCGTTTCCAGCGAACTCGGGTTGCGTGGGGTGCCGTCGATTTCCGAATCGACAATGATCGGGCGTGATGCCGCAATCGCCGGCTACGAAGGCGGGGCGATCCAGATCCAGCACCTTTCCGCGGTCGAGTCGATTGAACAGGTCAGGCAGGCAAAGGCAAACGGGGTGGACATCACCTGCGAAGTGACTCCGCATCATCTTTGCCTGACCGATGAAGCCGTGCGTGACCTCGATGCCTCGAAGCACAAGATGAACCCGCCTCTCAGGACCGAAGCCGATCGTCAGGCTCTGATCGATGCTCTTGTTGATGGCACGATTGACTGCATTGCCACTGATCACGCACCCCACGCGGTGCATGAAAAGGAAGTCCCATTTGAAGCCGCGAACATGGGCGTGACCGGGCTCGAAACCGCCTTTGCCTCGGTCTACACCAGTCTGGTGCTTCCCGGCCGGATAAGCCTCGAGCTGCTGGTCGAGAAACTCGGTTGTGGTGGCGGGCCGTTCGGTATCGAACCCTTCACTCTGACCGAAGGAAGCAGGGCCAACCTCTGTCTGATTGATCTGGAAGCGGAATGGGTGGTCGGAGAGGACGGTTATGAAAGCCGTTCGTTGAACTCCTGGTGTGCTGGCGAGACCCTTCACGGCCGGGTGTTGGTAACTCTGGCTGACGGCCAGGTCGCCTACCGGCTGCGATCCTTCAGTCTGGGCGTCGCATGAGCGAGTTGAATCCCGGATACGTCCTCCTTGAGGACGGCAGCCGTTTTGAAGGGCAACTTTGTGGAACGGCGCAGGGCGGGGTGGGTGAAGTGGTTTTCAATACCGCGATGACCGGCTATCAGGAAGCGGTCACCGATCCTTCCTACGCAGGCCAGATCATCACCTTCACGTATCCGATGGTCGGTAATTACGGGGTGTCGGCACAGGCGATGGAATCCGGGCTGGCCCATGCTCGCGGAGTGATCATGCGTGAGGCCGGAAACAACACGGACGCTGCCACCGCGGAGGGCGGCTGGCTCGACTGGCTTCAGTCGAACGGGGTCTGGGCGATCACCGGTGTGAACACCCGGGCTTTGGTGCGGCAGATCCGGGACCGTGGGGCGATGCGGGGCGGGATATTCGAGGCCGGGATCTCCGTCGAAGAAGCGATGGGCATGATTGAAGACGAGCCCACGATGGCGGGCTCCGACTTCGCTTCCAGAGTCAGCCCCGGGTCCCCGATCGAACATGACGGAAACGGCCCTCATGTCGTCGCGCTCGACACGGGAATCAAATCGTCAATCGTGAACCAGTTTCTGGAGCGTGACTGCCGGGTTACCCTGCTGCCTTGTCTGACTGGCGCGGATGAGGTCATGGCCCGCCAGCCCGACCTGTTGTTCCTTGCCAACGGCCCCGGTGATCCAGCGGCAGTTTCCGCTGTCACCGACACCATCGGTGAGCTGATCGGCAAAAAGCCGATGGTCGGGATTTGCCTCGGCCACCAGCTGCTTTGCCGGGCGGTCGGGCTTGGGACTTTCAAACTGCCCTTCGGCCATCGTGGTTCAAATCACCCGGTCAAAGATCTCGAAACCGGGGTGATCGAGATTACTTCCCAGAACCATGGCTTCGCGGTCCTTGGACCTGGCGGATCGGAAACCATCGAGCAGGATGAGCCGGTTCGATGGAAGACAGAACACGGTGATGCGGTGCTGTCCCATATCAACCTCTATGACCGCACGGTCGAAGGTCTCAGGCTGCCGGAAGCAAAAGCCATGACTGTCCAGCATCATCCCGAGGCCGGGCCGGGGCCGCGGGATTCCCGCCATCTTTTCGACCGTTTCCTGGACCTCGCAAAGGTTGGCTAGATCCTCGATGCCCAGACGTGATGACATCAAGCGAATCATGGTGATCGGCTCTGGTCCGGTGGTGATCGGGCAGGCGGCCGAATTCGACTATTCGGGGGTCCAGGCCTGCAAGGTCCTGCTCGAAGAAGGCTACGAAGTGATTCTGGTCAACTCGAATCCGGCAACGATAATGACCGACCCCGAGTTCGCGACAAGCACCTATGTCGAACCACTCCTGCCCGGGCCGGTCGCGGCAATCATCGAGAAAGAACGACCGGATGCGCTGCTACCCACCCTGGGTGGCCAGACCGCGCTGAATCTGGCAATGGACCTTTCGGCCGACGGAACGCTGGAGAAGTATGAGGTCGAGTTGATCGGCGCCAACCGGGACGCGATCATCCGAGGCGAGGATCGTGAGGTTTTCCGTCAGGTGATGACCGAGGCGGGCATTCGTATTCCCTGGTCAATCACGGTTGAATCGGTTGAGCAGGCATTGAAGGAGCTTGACGACGGTGACGCCTCGCTTCCCGCCATCATCCGGCCGGCCTTCACGATGGGCGGGCAGGGTGGAGGAATCGCGGAGACGCGTGAGGAACTGGAGCGGGTGGTCGCCAGGGGGATCGCTGCCTCGCCAATCGGCCAGGTGCTGGTCGAGGAATCGGTTATCGGCTGGGGTGAATTCGAGCTCGAAGTGATGCGGGACCACAACGACAACGTGGTGATCATCTGCTCGATCGAGAATGTCGACCCGATGGGGGTCCACACCGGTGACTCGATCACGGTCGCGCCGGCCCAGTCCCTCACCGACCCGGTGTATCAATCATTGCGGGACATCGCGATCGCGGTGATCCGCGCTGTCGGCGTCGAGACGGGAGGCTCGAATGTGCAGTTCGCGGTGAACCCGGCCGATGGCGAGATCGTCGTCATCGAGATGAATCCGCGCGTTTCCCGTTCGTCGGCGCTGGCCTCGAAAGCGACGGGCTTCCCGATCGCGAAAATGGCGGCCAAGCTGGCAGTCGGCTACGCCCTGGAGGAGATTCCGAACGACATCACCCGGGCGACCCCGGCTTCATTTGAACCGACCATCGACTATGTGGTGACCAAGATCCCGCGCTTCGCATTCGAGAAGTTTCCGGGTGCCGATGAGAGGCTCTCAACGTACATGCAGAGCGTCGGCGAAGTCATGTCGATCGGCCGGACCTTCCGGGAGTCGTTCGCAAAGGCCCTCGCATCCAGGGAGCTGGACTCCCGGCCTGAAATCCCTGGTTCGGATGAAGACCTGCTGGCGGCTATCGCAACCCCGACCCCCGGTCGGATAGATCTTGCCCTGGCGGCTTTCGAACGGGGCCTCAGCGTCGAACAGGTTCACGACCAGACCAGGATCGATCCGTGGTTCTTGCGGGAACTCGCCCTGCTCGCCAGCGACGGTGACGGGACCGACGGGCTGGAACGGATCTATAACTCGGTTGACACCTGCGCCGCCGAGTTCGAAGCGGCAACACCGTATTACTACTCGTCGCATGAACCGGCCGGTTCCCCTTCGGAGGTCCGCCGGGGCGACAGGCCTTCGGTGGTGATTCTCGGTGCGGGGCCAAACCGGATCGGCCAGGGCATCGAGTTCGACTACTGCTGTGTCCACGCGGCGATGACGGTTCGTGAATGTGGGCGGGACGCGGTCATGGTCAACTGCAATCCGGAGACTGTTTCAACCGACTACGACACCTCGGACCGGCTCTATTTCGAGCCCCTCACGATCGAGCATGTGCTTGCGGTCTGCGAAAAGGAAAAGCCTGAAGGGGTGATCGTGATGTTCGGCGGTCAAACCCCTTTGAAGCTGGCGGAGGGCCTGAAGGAAGCGGGAATACCTTTGCTCGGAACGCCGGTCGAAGCGATCGACGGGGCCGAGGACCGCGGCAAGTTCGGCGCGTTGATCGACCGGCTCGGAATCAAGCCACCGCCGTACGGCACCGCGCTTTCAGCCGGTCAGGCGGAAGAGATCGCAGCCGGGATCGGCTACCCGCTCCTGGTCCGGCCCTCCTTTGTGCTGGGTGGACGGGCCATGGAAATCTGCTATTCGGCCGACGATCTCAGGGTTTACCTCGACAAGCATGTAAAGGCATCGCCGGAACATCCGCTGTTGCTCGACCGCTTCCTCGAGAACGCGATCGAGGTCGACGTTGACGCTCTTTGTGACGGTCGCGAGGTTTTCGTCGCCGGGATCATGCAGCATGTCGAAGAGGCAGGCGTCCACTCCGGTGATTCCGCCTGCGTGATTCCGCCGATGAGTATCGGACAGGAGATGATCGACGAGATCAAGGCTGCGACCAGTGCTATCGCCCTCGAACTCGGGGTGATCGGTCTGATCAACATCCAGTTCGCAGTAGCCGCCGGTGAGCTCTACGTGATCGAGGCCAATCCGCGGGCATCAAGGACAGTGCCATTTGTCTCGAAGGCGATGGGGATTCCTCTGGCCAAAGTAGCGACGCGGATCATGCTGGGTCAGACGATCGCCGAGCAGAACCTGCCCGAATTCACCGGCAACCACGTTTCAGTCAAGGAGGCGGTGATGCCGTTTTCCCGCTTCCAGGGAGCTGACTCGGTGCTCGGTCCGGAAATGAAGTCGACCGGTGAGGTAATTGGCATCGGGGCGGATTTCCCGACCGCTTTCGGCAAAGCCCAGGCGGCGGCAGGTGTGGCTCTGCCGGAAACGGGCACGGTGTTCATCTCCGTCACTGACACAGACAAGGCCGCCGCGACCCAGCTCGCAGCCCAGCTTCACGACCTCGGTTTCGGGATTCTCGCGACCGGGGGCACCGCTCAGGCGATCTCGCGCATGGGTACCCCGGTCAGGGCGATCAACAAGATCGCCGATGGCTCGCCACATGTGGTCGACATGATTGAAAACCGGCAATGTGATCTGGTGATCAACACGCCGACCGGGTCCGGGGCCCGGGCGGACGGTTACGAGATCCGATCGGCTGCGATCAGGCACGGCATTCCATCCGTCACGACCTTGACCGGGGCATCCGCTGCTGTCCGGGCGATATCGGCTCATGCAAACGGAAGCGGCGAGGTCCGCTCGCTTCAGGAACTTCATGGCGGCTGAGGCTCCATTCGGGCGTCGTCTTTGTGAAGTCACCGCATCGCGGGCCGACGGCGGATACCGGGTTTTCTCCCTGATCGACCGGGAAGGCCCGCAGCCGGAGCCCGGTCAGTTCTACATGCTCGCTTCGGCCGGAAGCTGGGCGGGCGAGAGCGGCCGACCCTACCTGCCGCGGGCGATATCGCATGCCCGGTACGACCGGGAACCGGCGGGTGGGTACCGGCTCGATTTTCTGATCGATGAAGTCGGGCCTGGCACGATGAAGCTTGCCGCGATGATGCCGGGTCAGACATGCTGGGTAGCCGGGCCTTTCGGCGGCCAGTTCAGCTACCCGCGGGAACTCAATCCGCAGGCGGCAGGGGCGATTCTGGTCGGCGGCGGTATCGGCATAGCGCCGATGGCGGTTCTGAGGCGAGAGCTGGTCGAACGGGGGATACCCTCCAGAACCCTCCTCGGTTTCCGGGACCGGGCCCATTCCGGCGGGGTCGGTGAGTTCTTTGGCTGTGAAGAAACCCGGTTGGCCTTCGAGGATGGGAGCTCCGGTCACAAGGGATATGTGACCGACCTGCTTCTCCAACTGCTTGAAGGTGACGACTCGGCAACCGCTGCGGTCTATTCCTGCGGACCGCCGGCGATGCTCGAAGCCGTGCGCCGGATCTGTCTCGATCGGGCCATTCCCGTCGAGCTGGCACTTGAATCACCGATGGCCTGCGGCTACGGGGCCTGTTTCGGATGCGCCGTTCCCAAGGCCGGCGGGGGGTATCTGCGGCTGTGCATCGACGGCCCGGTAGTGCGCGGAGACGAGATCGCCACGGCGTTGGCGGGAGAGTCAGACGATGGCTGATCTGCCTGCCCGGGAAGCGCTGGCTACGGAGATTTGCGGTATCCCTCTGGACGGACCGGTCCTGAACGGTTCCGGGACCTTTGATGTTCTGGCTGCCCGGCAGGTATTCGGTGATGTGCTGATCGACGAGTTCCCCTTCGATTGCTACGTCTCGAAGACGATCACCATGAATCCACGGCCGGGCAATCCCCCGTACCGGCTCTGGGAGACCCCTTCGGGAATGATCAATTCGATCGGTCTGCCGGGACCAGGGCTCGATGGTTTCGTCAACCGTGACCTCCGGTTACTTGCCTCACTTGAGGTGCCGCTGATCGTTTCGGTCATGGCTGACTGCATCGAGGACTTCGTGGTCTTGGTCGAACGGGTCGCGGCCGAGGATGCCGTGGATGGGATCGAACTGAATGTCTCCTGCCCGAACGTCCATTCCGGTCTTATCGTCGGGGAACAGCCCGCCGAGACCGAAGCCCTGCTCAAGGCCCTCAGGCCACTGACTGCCAAGCCGTTGATCGTGAAACTGACCCCGAACGTCGCCAACCCCCACGAAGTAGCGATGGGTGCCGAGGCAGGAGGCGCAGACGCTGTTTCAATGATCAACACCGTCAAGGCTGCCGCGATCGACCCACAGACGAGTCGGCCCTGGCTCGGTGCCGGGGCGGGTGGCCTGTCCGGTCCCGCGGTACGGCCAATCGCCTTGGCCCAGGTCCGCGCGGTCTCTGCCGCTATCGAAATCCCGATCATCGGGATGGGCGGAATCACCGACGCCGAGTCCGCGCTTGAGTTCATCCTGGCAGGTGCAAGAGTCATTGCTGTCGGGACCGAGAACTTTCGGGACCCGAAGGCGGGCACGGCGGTCACCGAGGGTCTGCCGGCGGCGCTCGCGAGGAGAGGATTCGGCTCCCTGGCCGAGGCTCAGGCTGTCACCCTGGCCTGACTTGACTCGCGTCACATTCGACCGGGTGTTGCATTGGCGAACTCGCCTGAAACCGCCTTTGATGTGAACCTCAAGTCGAGGTTGAGATGGATTTGACGAAATTCAGTGCTTTTCGGGGGTTTGGGGCCAACAGCCGACGGCGCAATAGCTATACTCGCCGCCTTCCATGCCTCCGACTTCGAAGACTGTAGCCAGCCCCCCCGAAGCCCCGGAAAGGTCCCTCGACCAAAGGATGGATGCGCTCAGGCGGGCCAACAACATCCGTACCGCCAGAGCTCAACTCAAGCGGGACCTGAAAGCCGGAAGGACCACCATCACGGAGGTCCTTGATGCTCCCCCGGAATACCTTTTGACCGCCAAAGTCTTCGACATGCTGCTCGCCGTTCCGAAGTACGGCAGGGTCAAAGCGAACCGGGTGCTGAAGCAGTGCAAGGTCAGTCCCGCAAAGACGATTGGCGGACTCTCTGACCGCCAGCGCAAGGAACTGGTCAGCCTCCTTCAGAGGTAATCCCCTGGCGAAGGTTGGCCTCCGGCGCCGCAGGTAGGCTGGACAGTCTCATGCCCGGCCCTGCTCCCTCAAAGGTCTTTGTGATCACCGGTCCCTCGGGGGTCGGCAAGGGAAGCCTGATTTCGCTGCTTCGGCACCGGATCCCGGAACTGGAGATCTCGACTTCCGCAACCACGAGGTCCCCGCGCCCCGGTGAGCAGGAAGGGGTTGACTATCACTTCCTCGAGAAACAGGCATTTCTGGACCGGGTGGACGCAGGCGATTTTCTTGAGCATGCCGCCTACAGCGGCAATCACTACGGGACCTTGCGCTCCGAAGTCGACCGGCGGACCGGGGCCGGCAGCCCGGTCGTGCTGGAAATCGAGGTACAGGGAGCAAGGCAGATCGCGGAGTCGATGCCCGAGGCGGTGCAGATTTTCATCGCTCCGCCGGCTTTGGAGTCACTCAAGGAACGACTCGAAGGCAGAGGCACCGATTCCCCCGAGGCGATTGCCCGTCGGCTTGAGGTTGCGGAGGGGGAACTTGCAGCCCGAAACGAGTTTCACCACCAGGTGGTCAACAGCGAGCTCGAACGTGCTTTGGACGAGCTCGAAACCATAGTTCGCTCCAAGCTGTCAGAATCAGGGCAATGATCAAGCCTCGCGTAGACCATCTTCTCCAGCATTCCGACTCGCATTACGCTGCGGTTGTTCTGGCTGCCCGTCGGGCCCGCCAGATCAACAGCTACTACCAGAGCCTCAGCGAAGGCGGTTATGGTGACTACCCGCCGCCCATGGTTCCGGCCGAGCCCGGCAAGGGTGCGCTGACCCTCGCGCTTGAGG
>JAGQUU010000254.1 GCA_020438345.1 Solirubrobacterales bacterium
GACGATTCCACAATGAACGACCACATCCGGTTCAAGCGAGGGAATAATCCGTGAGATGACCGGGTTGCGGATGTCCGCCTCGACGAACTCCATGCGACCCATATCGGCTGCGGGAGGCCGTGAGTCGATGCCGACTATCTCACCGACGCCGGTGCGTCTCTGAAGGGTTCGGGCAAGTTGGGAACCCCATCTGGTCGAGACCCCGGCAATGATGATCCTCTTGTCACTCATTCTGGCCACCGCGCGGCTTCGGGAACCAAAAACCCGCCCCTACCCTAACCCTCAGGTTGAGACTTGGACTTTTGCTCTAATTCGGCCAGGCGACTGGAAATATCATCGATCTTCTCTTCCAGCTGACGCATTTCATCGCGACTGACCAGACGCAGACCCTCGAGTGTGTCTCGAGCGTCAGAACCCCGCTTTGAAACCTCGTCCACCAGCCCCTGGGCCCGGCTGCGGGTCTTTTCGGTCAGATCCTGCGCCTGCGCCCGGGTGCGCCCGGTCGCGGCGAAGGCACCCTCGATCGCTTCCTTGAGGCCGTCGGGAACACTGCGGGCACCGGACTTGTCTTCACCGCTCTCTGACATAGGCCTAGTTTACTTTCATTCAGCCGTTTCCGGTGGAGCTGATGCCAGTAGAGATGACACCAATCGAGGTCGCCGCACGGGATGCCATCCTGGTCGGTGACCCGCGCCGTGCATTTGCGCTGGCCCAGGAGCTGACCGTACAGCCGCGTATGAGCCACCAGGCTCGTGGCCTCTGGGGGTACCGGGGAATCACGAAAGACGGACTTGACCTGACAGTGCAGTCCACCGGGGCGGGAGGCCCGAGTGCGGTACCGGTGATCGGCGACCTGATCGGCCAGGGGATGAAGCGCTTTGTCAGGCTGGGAACCTGCCTTGCGCTTGACCCCGCCCTCGAAGCCGGGGATCTGATCCTGATCGAACGGGCCGCAGCCCGGGATGGCGCGTCAAGGAAATTGAGCGGCGGCCGGGATTTCGTGCTTCCCGACCCGAAACTGCTGACCGCATTCGACGGTCTGGGTCGCCGGGGCTGTGTTTCCAGTCATGACCTGGTCGCCAGGTACGAACCACCGGAAGAGCCGGGGACACAACCGGATCGGGCGATCGTCCGGGATCTTCAGACCGCGGCAATCCTGGCCATGTCGATGCGCTTCAGAGTTGCAGCCGCCGCACTACTCATCGTGGTTGAAGACGGTTCCGGAAAGAGGCTGGGCGAGGAACTTCTCTGGGACCTCTTCCGCGCTACCGGACGGGCGGTTCTGGAAAGGCTGCCAAAGGCCGATACCTAACCCTCAAGTTGAGGTTTAGGTCAGCTACTTTTCGCGGACCCTTTGCCTTTGAGTTCATTGCGAAGCTCCCGGATCTGCTCCAGTGCCGCATCCAGCCGGTCTTCGGTCTCCTCAAGACGGTCAGAAAGGACCCTCACCCGCCGTTCGAGGCGCTCCGAAGCGTCCTGCGAGGAAACTCCCATCGCTCCCATTGCTGCCTTCTGGGCATCGGCAGCCTTGTCTCGGGCGGCTACAGCGGCCGAGACCGCCTGCCCGAACGCGGGACTTCCGATAAGTACCTGGGCGAAGTCCGCAGCGGCTTTCTCGCCTTTGGACTGAACGCGGTCCCGTATCCCCTCACTACCTTCGTTTTCTGCTGACATGGCACCATCTTAAAGGGAGCCATCGGAGACCGGAAAGCCAGATGGGGAGGAAGTGTCCATGTGCTGACGAATCCGGTTGCGATACGGTTCTCCCTGCCGCGTTCCGGGAGGGCGTCGGCCGCGTCTGTTTTAGTTGGGAAGCCAAAGGTGGAACAGGGTTCAATTCCGACACGTCGCTTTACGCCGACTGCCATTCTGGCGGTCCTTTCTTTCGCGCTGTTTTTCGGCTCTGTGACTTGGTTTGGCTCAAGTATTTCGGAAGCCGCGAGCACCCCCGTTCCCTGTGCCCCCGGATCATCCAGCTGCTACGCCGCCGCCGACGAGCAGAGTTCCGAGCCGGCCGCCAACGCCCCTTCGGGCACCACTACCCCACCTTCCGGAATGATCGAGCCTGGCTCGACCGGGACCGCCGAGACCACTTCGCCGGTCTCCGGCGGAGGTGGTGTCACCCCCGAAACCGGAACGGGCACAGGCACCGGCACGGGATCGGCCGGCGGTGAAGGCGAGGTTGAGGAGATCACCCCTGACGGCAGCGAGCCGGACTTCGTCGAGGACCCCGCCTTCTCCGGCGGAGTCACTCCGGGCAGTGATGTCGATCCGATGGAATCCGATGTCCTGACCGTCCCGAACTTTGTGATCGACCAGTTCGAGATCCCGCCTTTCCTTCTCCCGATCTACCAGGCCTGCGGCAGCCAGTACGGAGTGCCGTGGTACGTGCTGGCTTCAATCAACCGCAACGAGACCAGCTTCGGCACGAATGTCGCAACCTCCTCGGCGGGCGCCAATGGCTGGATGGCTTTCATGCC